>JAKAAV010000313.1 GCA_021802185.1 Chloroflexota bacterium
CGATCGCCTCGTAGGTCTGCACGCGGCCCACGACGTCGTCGGACTTGACCGTCAGCAGCTCCTGCAGGATGTTGGCGGCGCCGTAGGCCTCGAGCGCCCAGACCTCCATCTCGCCGAAGCGCTGGCCGCCGAACTGCGCCTTCCCACCCAGCGGCTGCTGCGTGATCAGGGAGTACGGCCCGGTCGAGCGGGCGTGGATCTTGTCCTCCACCAGGTGGTGGAGCTTGAGCATGTAGATGTAGCCGACCGTGATCTCGCGATCGAACGGCTCGCCCGTGCGGCCGTCGTGCAGCGTCGTCTTCCCCGTGTGGGGCAGGCCCGCCGCCGCCAGCTCCTCCTGGATCTGCGCCTCCGACGCGCCGTCGAAGACCGCGGTCGCGGCCTTCTCGCCCTGCTCGTGCAGCGCCCAGCCCAGGTGGGTCTCGAGGATCTGGCCGATGTTCATCCGGCTCGGCACGCCGAGCGGGTTCAGGATGATGTCGACGGGCGTCCCGTCGGGCAGGAACGGCATGTCCTCCTGGGGCAGGATCTTCGCGATCACGCCCTTGTTGCCGTGCCGGCCGGCCATCTTGTCGCCGACGCTGATCTTGCGCTTCTGCGCGACGCTCACGCGGATCAGCCGGTTCACGCCGGGAAGCAGCTCGTCGCCGTTGTCGCGGCTGAACTCGCGCACGTCGACGACCTTGCCGCGCTCGCCGTGCGGCAGGCGGAGGCTCGAGTCCTTCACCTCGCGCGCCTTCTCGCCGAAGATCGCGCGCAGCAGGCGCTCCTCCGCGGTCAGCTCGGTCTCGCCCTTCGGCGTGATCTTGCCGACCAGGATGTCGCCCGGCTGGACCTCGGCACCGATGTAGACGATGCCGTCCTCGTCGAGGTCCTTGAGCGACTCCTCGCCCACGTTCGGGATGTCGCGGGTGATCTCCTCGGGGCCGAGCTTGGTGTCGCGGGCCTCGATCTCGTGCTTCTCGATGTGGATGCTCGTGAAGAGGTCCTCGCGCACCAGCCGGTCGCTGATGACGATCGCGTCCTCGTAGTTGCCGCCCTCCCAGCTCATGAAGGCGGCCAGGATGTTGCGGCCGAGGGCCAGCTCTCCGCGGTCGGTCGAGCTGCTGTCCGCGAGGACCTGCCCGGCCTCGACGCGCATGCCGACGTCCACGATCGGTCTCTGGTTGATGCACGTGCCCTGGTTGGAGCGCACGAACTTGTCGAGGCGGTACTCGTCGAGCGACACGCCGTCGCCGTCGGGCTCGACCCGGACCATGTCCGCGGTCACGCTCAGGACCGTGCCGGGGCGCCGCGCGACCACGACCTGCCCGGAGTCGCGCGCCGCGCGCTCCTCCATCCCGGTGCCGACGATCGGCGACTCGGGCTCGAGGAGCGGGACGGCCTGGCGCTGCATGTTCGAGCCCATCAGCGCGCGGTTCGCGTCGTCGTGCTCGAGGAACGGGATCAGCGCCGTCGCGACCGACACGACCTGCTTCGGGCTGACGTCCATGTAGTCGATCTGCTCGGGCCGCGCCTCGGGGAACGCGTCGCGGTAGCGGCTCGGGACGCGCGCGGCGAGGAAGTGGCCCTCCTCGTCAAGCTGCGCGTTCGCCTGGGCGACGTAGTACTCCTCCTCCTCGTCGGCGGGGAGGTACACGATCTCGTCGGTCACGAACGGCCGGATCGGGAAGGCATGCGCCTTCTGCTTCTTCAGCACGTCGATCGCCGCCGGCGTGAACCGCTCCCCGGCCTTGAGCACGACCTCGCCACCCTTGGCGACGACGTCCGCGCCGGCCTCGAGGCTCTCGATGCCCGGCTCGTCCCACGCAACCGACCGCTTGACCCGGCGGTACGGCGTCTCGATGAAGCCGTACTGGTTGATGCGGCCGTAGGTGGCGAGCGAGCCGATCAGGCCGATGTTCGGGCCTTCCGGCGTCTCGATCGGGCAGATCCGGCCGTAGTGGCTGTGGTGCACGTCGCGGACGTCGAACCCGGCGCGCTCGCGCGACAGGCCGCCGGGACCGAGGGCCGAAAGGCGCCGCTTGCTCGTCAGCTCGGCCAGCGGGTTCGTCTGGTCCATGAACTGCGAGAGCTGGCTGCCGCCGAAGAACTCCTTCATGGCCGCCACGACGGGCCGGATGTTGATGAGCGCGTTCGGCGTCGCCTTCTCGAGTTCCTGGATCGTCATCCGCTCCTTGACGACGCGCTCCATGCGGAGCAGGCCGATGCGGAAGGCGTTCTGGATGAGCTCGCCGTTCGCCCGGATGCGCCGGTTCCCGAGGTGGTCGATGTCGTCAGGCGTGCCGAGGCCGTTGTTCAGCTCGATGAGCCGGCCGACGATCGACGCGATGTCCTCGCGGGTGATCGTCCGGCTGTCCGTCAGCTTGAGGCCCATGCGGTCGGCGACGTCGCGCAGCTTCTTGTTGAACTTGTACCGGCCGACCCGACCGAGGTCGTACCGTCGGAAGTTGAAGAAGAGGCTGTCGACGAGCTTCTCGGCGTTGTCACCCGTCGGCGGGTCACCGGGCCGGAGCTTCTTGTAGACCTCGATCAGCGCCTCGTGGCGTGTCGACGTGTTGTCGCGCTCGAGCGTCGAGGCGATGTACTGCGCGTCGGCGTCCTTGTCGACAGCGCCGAACAGCTCGACGATCTTCTCGCTCTGCTCCCAGTCATCGCGGCGATCCTGGTCCGGGTCGCGTCCGACCGCGCGCAGCAGCTTCGTCGCCTCGAGCTTGCGCTTTCGATCGACCTTGACGTACAGCTGCTGGCGGGGCCCCGTCTCGAACTCGAGCCACGCGCCACGGTTGGGGATCACCTTCGCCGCGTAGAGGTCGCGGCCCGTCGTGGGATCCTCGGTCTTGGTGTAGTACACGCCGGGCGACCGGACGAGCTGGCTCACGACGACCCGCTCCGCGCCGTTGATGATGAACGTGCCCTGGTCCGTCATGTACGGGAAGTCGCCGAAGTAGACCTGCTGCCGGAGCGTCTCGCCCGCGCGCTCGGGGTCCTTCAGCACGAGCTCGACATCGACGTACAGCGGCTTCGAGAACGTGCGGTCCTGCTGACGGCACTCGAGCTCGGAGTACTTCGGTTCGCCGAAGCGGTACTCGAGGAAGTGGAGCTCCATCACCTTGCCGGTGAAGTCCTGGATCGGGCTGATCTCGTCGAACAGCTCCCGGAGCCCCTGTTCGACGAACCACCGGAACGAATCAAGCTGCAGCTCGATGAGGTTCGGGATCGGGAGGACTTCGGGGATCCGGGCGTAGCGCTTGCGCGCAGGGGCAGACGAGGAGCGCCGAGAGGACTCAGCGACAGACAGCATGAACCGCTCCTTGACGGAGGACGAGGGAGAAGACAGAGGGGCCGCGCTCACAGACAGGACAGCATACCATGCCGACCCGATCTGTCAAACCCTGATAACGCGCACGCGACTGATGCGGCGGGGCGGGGACGGGAGCGCGCCCGACCGGCGTGCCCCCGTCCCCGTCTCCGGCCCGCAGGCCCGGCGCCGGCGCCGCGGCCG
>JAKAAV010000314.1 GCA_021802185.1 Chloroflexota bacterium
AGCGGACGGCGCGCTGCTTGCGGCCACGGACGCGGCCGCCGACGCCACGGGCGCGACGGAGGCCGACGTGCTCGCAGCGGGCGCCGTCGTCGCGCTGTTGGAGCAGGCCGCGGCGACGCCGCTGACCAGGAGCAGGAGGATCGCGAGGGTTCTCTTCATGCCGTACCTCGTGGTGTGATGACCAGGGCCGGACGCACGCATATCCGGCGGTCGCCGGGGCGACCGTCGACGGAGCGCTCGCGGAGCGGATCCAGGGCCCGACCGCGGGGCACGATATCGGGCCCGTTGTTCATCGGGTTTTGAGGCGCCCCGACGCCTGCTTGCGCCCGCGTTTCAATTCAGGCTGCGCCGACTTCGCGTCTCGGCGCAGGTCGTGCGCCCGCGCCCCGTCGCGGTCCGGCGATCCCTCAGGCGACGCCGCGGGCCGTGGCGCTCACCCGCTGCACGTCCGCGGCCCGTCGCTCGAGGAACGCCAGCAGCGACCGCTCGTCGGGCGACAGCCACGTCTCGAGCCCGTCGTCGCTCGCCTCGGACGGCTCCTGGCCGTGGCGGCCAACGACCTCGAGCGGCCGAGCGGCGGCGAGCGAGCCGTCGAGGCACGCGTCGACACGTCCGCGGCCCACGTCCGGAAATTCCGCGTGCCACGAACGTTCGTGGCGGCCCGCCGCCCGTGCTCCGGGCCGCCACCACTCACTTACGGGCTCCCTGACACTACGCGCGGCCCTCGGTTCGACCGTTTCGCGGCCCGCCTCGGCATTGCAGAGGCATCACAGGCCGGCGTGACCAGGGGTTCTCTCGCCGGAGGCCGTCAGGCGGAGGCGGTCAGGCGGCGGACTTGCGCCGTCGCTTCGCCGGCGCCGCCGCGGCTTCCTTCACGGGCTGCGCCTCGCGCGCGGCCTCCGCCGCCTCGCCCGGCTTCGCACCCCGCTTCGCCCGCGCGGCACGAACGCTCGCCTCGAGCGCCTCCATGAGGTCCGTGACCTTTGGCGCCGGTGCCTCGGGACGGGCCCGCGGTCCCTCGCCGTGCATCTTGCGCTGGATCAGCTGCTCGACGGCGGCGCGGTACTCGTCGTGGTACGCGTCGGGCCGGAAGTCGGCAGACAGGTTCTCGACGAGGGAACGCGCCATCTGCATCTCCTTCGCCGACGGCTGGCGCTTCTCGTCGTTCGGAACCTCGAGGGACGACGTGGCCCGGATCTCGTCGGGCCAGAACATCGTCTCGAGCGCGATCGTGTCGCCGTAGACGCGCAGCGTCGCGAGCTTCTCCTTCGTCCGGATCGCGACGCGCCCGACCGCCACGCGCCCGGTCTCCTCGAGCGCTCGCCGGAGCAGCTGGAACGGCTTCGCGCCGACGTCCTCCGGCTCCAGGAAGTAGCTCTTCTCGAAGTAGATCGGGTCGATCTCGTGCAGGTCGACGAAGTCGTCGATCTCGATGGTTCGCGCCGTCTCGGGCGCGATCGCGTCGAGCTCCTCCGGTTCGACGAGCACGTACTCGCCGCGCGAGACCTCGTAGCCGCGCGCCAGCTCGTCCCAGCTGACCTCGCGGTCCTCGACCGTGCAGAACCGTTTCTCGGCGACGGGCGCCGCGTCGGGTCGGTGGAGGAGCCGGAAGTGGATGTCGCGATCCTCGGTGGCGCTGTAGAGCTTGACGGGGATCGTGACCATCCCGAAGCTGATCGCGCCCTTCCAGATCGGTCTCACGGCCCCCTCCGTGCTGCGCTGAGAGTGCGCACACCGCGCCCGCCGCAGCATATCGTGACCTGCAAGTGGGTGAGCCGTGCCGCTCTCGCCCCCGCAAACTTCTTGCATGGGTCTGTCGCCGGGCCGGCCTCGCGCCCGTCCGCGGCCGGACGGACCATCCGTGGGCACCGGCCTGCGCCTTGGATCTCCGCGCGGACGTGACCGGATCTCGGCGCCGGCGTGCGCGCAGTCGACCGCGCCCCATCGGCCCCGGGAGCAACCGTCCTGCAACGGCAACGTCCCCCGGAGCCGCACGGCCTGTTAGCCCGGCGCACCTACGGTCCCGTGTGTCTCGTGCCCAACGGGGGCCGTCGACAGGCGGCACCGCCGCGAGACAGGAGGTAAGCGATGGACGACATCAAGCGCGGATTCCGGGACGCCAAGAACACTGTCAAGCGTGGCGCCCGCGATCTCGACGGCCACCAGCCGCAGGACGACATCGGCAACGCCGGCGACGACGTTCGCGCGGACATCGGCAACGCGGGCGACGACGCTCGCCGCGGGATCGACAACAACGAGCGCCACTCGGACACGCGCGACGACGCGTACGGCACCGGCGGGAACATGTAGCCGCCCGGCGATTCCCCTGGAGCACCGGTGACCCGGGCGGGACGTGCGTCCCGGCCCGAGAGGCTGATCGCGACGCCGCGGCGACCGCCGCGGCGTTTTCGCGCCCCCCGGCGCGGCGGCCTCTGCGCGCCTTTCGCGGCCGCGTCGCGTCTTCCGCGATCGCGGGGGCGTCCGGCGGCACCGGTGCTCGCGACCGCGGTGAGCGACGCCCGGCGACCGGGCCCGAAGCGCCCTCGCCGCGTTTCGCAGGGCCGCACATCACGGACGGACGGGGGCTGCAGCCCTGTCGGGCGCGACTGTAACGGTTTCGCAATGGTAATCACAGTCAGCCCCGGCGACGCTGGGACGGCTCTCGTGTCGGAATGGAAGGAGCCGCGTCCGACCGACGCACGCATCCCTGTTCCACACGCTGACCCGCCCACGAGCGAGGCACATGACGACTGAAACGGCGACGGGCGAGTGATACGGCCCCGTGCCTTCGCCGGCCCCGAGCGTCCGGCCGATCCAGCGATCTCCCTCGATGCGACCTGGGTCGCCGAGGCCGTCCCCGGGCCCGCGTGCGTCCTGGTCGACGGGGTCGTGGCCGCGTCGAACGCCGCCTGGTCTGCCATCGCCACGGTGGCCGGCACGCACTGGACGGCCGCGGTGCACCCCGACGATCGCCCTTTCGCCCGCCACGCGTGGGACGAAGCGGTCGCATTCGGGCGGGCGTTCTCGTGCGACGTCCGGCTGCGGACATCGTCGGGTGTCGACCGCTGGCACATCGTCCGGGCGGCCGCCTTCGCCCCGGGGCGCACCTCGCCGTGGATCGCCACGGCGACCGACGTGCACGATCTGCGGAGGTCACAGGGCCGCCTGGAGCTGGTCGCGAAGGTGGGCGATCTGCTCGGCCGGCACGAGGATGCCGTCGACATGCTCGGCGAGTTCGTCCAGCTGCTCGTCTCGGGGCCCGCGAGCTGGGCGGCCGTCGATCTCGTCGATGACGCCGGCAACTCGCGACGGGTCGCCTCTGCCACGCGCGCGCACGCGAACCCGACGCCGGGGGGCGCACCGGACGGACGAGCGAGCGCGGGGATCACGGTGGCAGACGACGCCGCGACGGCCGAGCCGGCCAACGCGCGGGCGGGCGAGCCGGCCGACGCGGGAGCGCGGGAGCCGGCCGACGCGGGAGCGCGGGAGCCGGCGGAC
>JAKAAV010000315.1 GCA_021802185.1 Chloroflexota bacterium
GAACTGCTTCTGCGAGCGCTTCGCGATGAGCATCGTGGTGGTCGCCGCGACGGGGAGCACGATGAGTGAGATCAGCGCGAGCACCCAGCTGATCGAGAACATCATGATCAGCACGCCGATGATCGTGAACACCGACGTGAGGATCTGGGTCAGGCTCTGCTGGAGCGTCGTCGCGATGTTGTCGATGTCGTTGGTGACGCGGCTCAGCGTGTCGCCGTGCGGGTGGCTGTCGAAGTACTTGAGCGGAAGGCGGCCGAGCTTGCGGTCGACGTCGCGGCGGAGTCGGTACACGGTCCGCTGCGAGACGCCCGCCATGAGGTAGAACGACCCCCACTGGAACACCGCGCTGAGCAGGTAGACAGCGGCCAGGAGCAGCAGGGTGTGCCCGACCGCGGTGAAGTCGACGCCGACCCCGGGCGTCACGTGCATGCCCGAGAGCATGTCGGCGACCTGGCCCTGGTTGTTGGCCCGGAGAATGTGCTCTGCCTGCGCCTGCGTCGTGCCGGCCGGCATGTAGTTCCCGAGCAGCTTCCCGACGAGACCTTCGAACAGCTGGTTCGTCGCGGTCGCCATGATCCGCGGCGCGACGACCTGCGCGGCGACGCCGATGATCGCCAGGGCCGAGACGACGCCGATCTTCGGCGCCTCGGGCCGCAGCTCGCCGGCCAGCCGCCGGATCGATCCACGGAAGTCGCGCGGCTTCGCCGCCGGCATCATCATGCCGTGCATCGGGCCGCCGCCGAAACCGCCCCGCATCGGGCCACGCCCGGGGCCCATGCCCGTGGGGCCTCCCGGTGTCGCCGGACCCCCGCTTCCCGCGGGTCGTCCGGCCGGGCCGCCGGGTGCCTGCTGCATGCCGCTCATGCAGCCTCCTCAGCCGTGAGCTGCGAGAAGACGATCTCGCGGTAGGTCTCGCACGTTTCCATGAGCTCGGGGTGCGTCCCGACGCCGACGACCGCCCCGGCGTCGAGCACCACGATCTGGTCCGCGTTGAGGACCGTGCCGACGCGCTGGGCGACGATCAGCACGGTCGCGTCGGTGGTCTCCTCGCGGAGCGCCGCGCGGAGCATCGAATCGGTCTTGAAGTCGAGGGCGGAGAAGCTGTCGTCGAAGATGTAGACGCGGGGCCGTTTCACGAGCGCTCGCGCGATCGCCAGCCGCTGGCGCTGCCCGCCCGACACGTTCGTCCCGCCCTGGTCGATGGGCGCCTCGAGGCCGCCCGGCATCTCAGACACGAACTGCTGGCCCTGCGCGATCGAGAGCGCGTGCCACAGGTCCTCGTCGGTGGCGTCGTCGCTGCCGTAGCGCAGGTTGCTTGCCACCGTCCCCGAGAACAGGAACGCCTGCTGCGGCACGATCCCGACCGCGTGCCACAGGTCCTCCTGACGCAGGTCGCGGACGTCCACGTCGTCCAGGAGCACGGAGCCGCCCGTCGCGTCGTAGAAGCGCGGGATCAGGTTGACGACCGTCGACTTCCCGCTGCCGGTGCTGCCGACGATCGCGGTCGTCTTCCCGGGCTCGGCGACGAACGAGACGTCGCGGAGGACGGGCTCCTGGGCACCCGGGTAGCGGAACTCGACGTTCCGGAACTCCACGCGGCCCTCGGGCTCGGCGATCATCACCGGCGTCTCCGGGTCGCAGATCGTGCCCTCCAGGTCGAGCACCTGCTGGATCCGCTCGGCGGACGCCGCTGCGCGCGGCACCATGACGAACATCACCGTCGCCATCATCACCGAGAAGAGGATCTGCATGACGTACTGGAGGAACGCGAGCAGGTTCCCGATCGGCATCTCGCCGTTGTTGATGCGCAGGCCGCCGAACCACAGGATCGCGACCGTCGACAGGTTCAGGATCGCGAACAGCGACGGGATCATCAGCGCGAAGAGGCGGTTGACGCGCAGCGACGTCTCGGTCAGGTCCGCGTTCGCGTCGTCGAAGCGCCGCTCCTCGTGCTCCGTCCGGACGAACGCGCGGATGACCCGGATGCCGCTCAGGTTCTCGCGCATGACCTGGTTGATGCGGTCGATCTTCTTCTGCATCGACCGGAACAGCGGCATGGCGCGTGCCACCAGCGTGCCGATCACCAGAGCCATCACGGGGATGATCACGACGAGCAGGCTCGAGAGCGGCACGTCCTCGCGGAGCGCCATGAAGACCCCGCCGACCGCCATGATCGGGGCCAGGATCATGACGGTGAGCGCCATGACGATGACCATCTGGACCTGCTGGACGTCGTTCGTGTTGCGGGTGATGAGCGACGGCGCGCCGAAATGGTTGGTTTCGACCGCGGAGAAATCCAGCACGCGGCGGAAGACGGCGCCGCGGACGTCGCGGCCGAACGCCATCGCGGTCCGCGACGCGAAGAAGGTGGCGGCGATCGCCGCCACCGCGAGCAGCAGCGTGACGCCGAGCATGAGCACGCCGGTGCGGGCGATGTAGCCGATGTTGCCCTTCACGACGCCGTTGTTGATGATGTCGGCGTTGAGGTTCGGCAGGTAGAGGTTCGCGACTGCCTGGACCGTCAGCAACACGATCACGACGAGCAGCTGTGCCCGGTACGGGGCGAGGTACGTCGTGAGCAGCTTCCTCATCGCTCGGGCTCCTCGGATGCGGGAGGAGAGGGGATCCGGCCGGCATCGTCTGCTCGTTCGCAGCCGCCGCCGTCGATCCCCGATGCCTCGGCGTCCTCTGCGGCGAGGCGGGCACGGGCCGCGCGCATCGCCCGGACGCCCGCCACGAACGACGACAGCTCGTCCTCGTTCAGCTCCCGGAGCAGGCGCGCCATGCGCTCGCGGCGGTGTGCGGCGATGTCGAGGAACACGTGGGCGCCGGCCTCGGTCAGGCTGACCACGACGATCCGGCGGTCATCCTCCTCGTGGTGCCGCGTCACGAGCCCGCGGTGCTCCATCCGGTCCACGATGCCGGTGGCGCTCGCGACCGAGACGTCGAGTGCCTCGGCCAGCCGGCTCATCGAGAGCGGCCCGTGTGTCTCGAGGACGGCGATCACGTTGAGCTGCACCATGCTCAACGCGCCACGAAGGATGTGGCGGAGCATCCCCAGACGCTCCCCGGGAGGCCACGCGGTGAGCTCGTCGAGGAGCTCCTCGGGGACCGTGGTTCCGGTCTCCGAAACATTCAATGTCATGCGGACAGTCTATCACGGACGAAAGCTCAATGCGCCAGTGGCTCATGGCCCGCGGTGGCGAACGACTTCGCCCGGGATGCCGACGACGTGAGAGCGGCGGGGTCCGAGACCGTCCCGACGAGGCGGCCACCGATCGGCCGAGGGGCTGAGGGGGGCGTGCTTCGCGGCGGAGCAGGCCGGGACGACGCCCCACCCGTTGCGCACGTCGATATCCCCTGCAGCATTGCCGCGGCAGGTTGGGGCGTCTCCCGGCCCCTTGCGCACGTCGATATCCCCTGCAGCATTGCCGCGGCACGTTGGGGCGTCTCCCGGCTCCTTGCGCACGTCGATATCCCCTGCAGCATTGCCGCGG
>JAKAAV010000316.1 GCA_021802185.1 Chloroflexota bacterium
GGAGAAGGTCCGGCCGATCTCGGGCTGGTCGACGGTCGCGTTCGCCTCGGACTGGGTTCGCCCGGTGCGCCATCAGGCGGGGACGCCGTACTGGTACCTGGCCACCGACCAGTGGCGGTACGAGGGCTTCAACGCCGGCGAGGTGGCGTCGCCCCTGGGGACAGGCCGGTTCCGAGGCCGCCAGTTCGTCGACTGCAACCTCGAGGCCGCCCGGATGGGCTGGCTGCCGTCGAACCCGACGTTCGACCGCAACCCGCTCGATCTCGTCGCCGAGGCCGAGCGTGACGGCCGCCAGCCGGCCGACCACGTCGTCGACGAGCTGAAGGCGGGCCGGCTGCGGTTCGCGGCGGCCGATCCCGACGACCCCGCGAACTTCCCGCGCGTCCTGACGGTCTGGCGTGCGAACCTGCTCACCTCGTCCGGGAAGGGCCACGAGTACTTTCTCCGGCATCTGCTCGGGTCGGCGTCGGAGGCGGTCCGAGCCCATGAATCGCCGCCGGAGCTGCGGCCCGCGGAGGTCGCGTGGCGCGAGGAGGCGCCGCGGGGCAAGGTCGACCTGCTCACGACGATCGACTTCCGGATGACCGGCACGTGCATGTTCTCGGACATCGTGCTGCCGGCCGCCACCTGGTACGAGAAGTACGACCTCTCGACCACCGACCTGCACCCGTTCGTCAACTCGTTCAACCCCGCCATCGCGCCGCCCTGGGAGGCGCGCACCGACTGGGACGCGTGGAAAGAGATCGCGACCCGCTTCTCCGAGCTCGCCCGCGACCATCTCGGCGTGAGGCGCGACCTGGTCGCGACGCCGCTCATGCACGACAGCCCCGACGAGCTCGCGCAGCCGTCGGGCGAGGCGCTCGATTGGGCGCGTGGCGAGACCAAGCCGGTGCCGGGCCGGACGATGCCCCGCCTCACGGTCGTCGAGCGTGACTACGGGGCGGTCGCCGAGAAGATGGCGGCGCTCGGGCCGCTCGTCGAGGAGCGTGGTATCGGCGTGAAGGGGGTGACCTTCACGCCCGCCGAAGACGTCGCGTGGCTCGCGGAGAAGAACGGCGTCGTCCGCGGCGGCGCGGGTGACGGTCGCCCCTCGCTCGAGGACGCCCGGGACGTCTGCGAGGCCATCCTCGCGCTGTCGGGAACGACCAACGGTCGGAACGCGGTCGCGAGCTTCCGGTCGCTCGAAGCACGCACCGGGCTCCGGCTGGCGGACCTCGCGGCCGCTCGCGCGGGCGACCGCGTCACGTTCGCCGACACGCAACAGGGCCCGTCCACGGTGATCACGTCCGCGGAGTGGAGCGGGATCGAGGCCGAGGGCCGCCGGTACGCGCCGTTCACCCAGAACGTCGAGCGCGGCATCCCCTGGCGGACGCTGACGGGGCGTCAGCAGTTCTACGTCGATCACGCCTGGTTCCGCGAGCTTGGCGACTCGCTGCCCGCGTTCCGGCCGCCGCTCAACCTCGGTCGGCACTTCGGGTCGCAGGAGGATGGCGGCGAGGGGCTGGAGCTGACCGTGCGCTACCTGACGCCGCACTCGAAGTTCTCGATCCACTCGGAGTACCAGGACAACCTCCACATGCTGAACCTGTTCCGCGGCGGACCGGTCATCTGGATGAACGACCGGGACGCGGCGCGGATCGGGGTCGCGGACAACGACTGGATCGAGTCGTACAACCGCAACGGCGCCGTCTCCTGCCGCGCGGTCGTCACAAACCGGGTGCCGCCGGGCACGTGCCTCATGTACCACGCCAAGGACCGGCACCTGCAGGTCCCCGTCAGCGAGGTCACGGGCAAGCGGGGCGGGACCGACAACAGCCTGACACGGCTCGTGCTGAAGCCCACCCACTTCGTCGGCGGGTATGCGCAGCTCTCGTGGGGCTTCAACTACTACGGCCCGTGCGGGACCCAGCGAGACGAGACCACGGTGATCCGAAAGCGCGTTTCGGAGGTGGTGTTCTAGCCATGGCAGTGGAAGTCCACGTCGAGGGTCGCGTCGCGCTCGGGAGGATGCCCGAGTTCATCGAGGCCGTCCAGCGCTACGCGGCGCATGCGGCCGCCCACGGGTACGCGGTGCCCAGGGTCCTGCAGGGGCTCTCCGGGGAGATGAACTCGGTGTGCCTCGTCTACGCGTACGACGACCTCGCGGCGTACGAGCGCGACGAGGCCCGCGTCGCCACGGACCGCGAGTACGGCAGGGTCGCGATGGAGATGCCCCTCGTGGAGGGGACGATCACCTACCGCCTGTTCAGAGTCGTCTAGAGCCATGCGCGTCATGGCCCACGTGGGCATGGTCATGAACCTCGACAAGTGCATCGGGTGCCACACGTGCAGCGTGACCTGCAAGCAGGTCTGGACGAACCGTCCCGGGACCGATTACGTGTGGTTCAACAACGTCGAGACGAAGCCGGGGCTGGGCTATCCGCGTGGCTACGAGGACCAGGAGCACTGGCGCGGGGGCTGGACGCTCGACCGGCGCGGTCGGCTGCGCCTTCGCGGCGGCGGCGTCATCCGGAAGCTCCTGACGATCTTCGCGAACCCGGACCTCCCCTCGATCGACGCCTACGGGGAGCCCTGGACGTACGACTACCAGCACCTGTTCACCGCGCCGGTGTCGGAGCACGACCCGGTCGTGCAGGCGCACTCCCGGCTGACCGGGAAGCCGACCGAGCTGCGCTGGGGTTCGAACTGGGAGGACGACCTGGCCGGGGCGCCCGCGACGGCTCCGGGCGACCCGAACCTGCGCGGCATCGAGGAGAAGGTGCGGCTCGACTACGAGCAGGCCTTCATGTTCTACCTGCCGCGCATCTGCGAGCACTGCCTGAACCCCTCGTGCGTGGCCTCGTGCCCGTCGGGCGCGATGTACAAGCGCGAGGAGGACGGGATCGTCCTGGTCGACCAGGACAAGTGCCGCGGCTGGCGCTTCTGCGTGAGCGGCTGTCCGTACAAGAAGGTGTACTTCAACCATCGCTCGGGCAAGGCCGAGAAGTGCACGTTCTGCTATCCGCGGATCGAGAACGGCCAGCCGACGATCTGCTCGGAGACGTGCGTCGGGCGGCTGCGCTACCTCGGCCTGATGCTGTACGACGCAGATCGCGTCGAGGCCGCGGCGTCGGTCACGGATCCGACCCACCTCCGGCAGGCCCAGCTCGACGTGTTCCTCGACCCGAACGACTCGGACGTCCGGGCGGAGGCGCGGCGAGCCGGGATCCCGGACGACTGGGTGGCGGCCGCGCGGCGCTCCCCGATCTGGACCCTTGCCGTCCGCTACGGTCTCGCGCTCCCGCTGCACCCGGAGTTCCGGACGCTGCCGATGGTGTGGTACGTGCCGCCGCTCTCGCCGGTCCTCGACGTCGCCGACGACCCGGCAGGCGGCGACCCGGACGTCGTCTTCCACGCGATCGACCGGCTGCGGATCCCGGTCGAGTACCTCGCCAACCTGCTGACCGCCGGCGACGCCGACGCGGTCCGGGTCGTGCTGCGCCGCCTCAGA
>JAKAAV010000317.1 GCA_021802185.1 Chloroflexota bacterium
CGCCGTGCCGCCGGACGGCCGCCGGGAGGCGCTCGGGATCGGGACGCGGCGGGCTCGTCCCGCGCACGGACGCCTCGACGGCCTCGCGCGCGAGCCGCAGGAGCGTCGCAAAGTCGTCGTCGGACAGGAGGGTCGCATCCTCGCGGACCGCCTCCGTCGCCGGCCGGCGCAGGTGCACCGTCATCTCGCGCCTCCGGATCGCGCGGCACGCCGACGTGCGCGCACTCGTCCGCGATCGTGTCGATGCTCGCGCCGGACGGGCCCCGTCGCCAGAGTCGGTCGGCACGTCCGATCGTCCCTGCCGCTCCGCGCGTCCCGCTGCCGACTCCGGCACGTCCGATCGTCCCTGCCGCTCCGCGCGTCCCGCTGACGACTCCGGATACAGTTCCGATCGGATGGAGCGCGAGGGCGGGACGAGGACCCAGGCCGTGCCGGTGGCCGTGTCGCGGCGGCGGCTCCTCGCCGAGTCCGCGGGGATCGCCCTCTCGTCCGGTGGCTTCGGGCTCGTGTACGGGCTCGCCGCGCGGCACGCCGGGTTCAGCCCGGCAGAAGCGATCGCGATGAGCGTCCTTGTCTTCGCCGGCGCCTCGCAGTTTGCCGCCATCGGCCTCGTGATCGGAGGGCTCGCGTGGCCGGCGATCATGCTGCTCACGGCGCTGCTCAACGCGCGCCACCTGATCTACTCGGCGGCGCTCGCGCCGTGGTTCCGGGACGTTCCGCGCCGCCGGCGAGCCCTGGCCGCCTACGTGCTCACGGACGAGTCGTTCGCTCTCTCGATCGCGCACTTCCAGCGCATCGGGTACGCCGACGAGCGCGGCTACTGGGTCGGCGCCCTCGCGTCGACGTGGGTACCGTGGAACGTGATGACCGTCGTCGGGGCCGTCGTCGGTGGGCAGATCGCGGATCCGTCGCGGTTCGGCCTCGACGTCGTCTTCCCGGCCGCGATGGCCGGGCTCGCGGTCGGGCTCGTGAGCGGCCGCCGGGAACTCGTCGCCGCGGTCGCTGGAGCCTCGGTCGCCGTCGGCCTCGGGCTGGCGCTCGGCACGGCCGTGGCGGTCGTGGCGGGCGGTCTCGTCGGGCCGGTCGTCGCGATCGTGCTGTTCCCGATGCGCCCCGAGCCGCCGCCGGACCGACGGGCATCCGCGGAGGACCTGCTCCGCGACGCGCGGGAGGCTGCAGTCCCTCGGGACGAGGCCGGCCTGCCGTGAGCCTGTCCCTGGTGGGGCTCGCGGTGCTCATGGCCATCGCGACCTACCCGTCGCGTTCCGTGCCGCTGCTGTCGCCCGGCATCGAGCGCCTGCCCGGCGTGGTCCGGCTCTACCTCAGGCTGGTCGGTCCTGCAGTGCTCGCCGCGCTCGCGGCCGCAAACGTCATGCTCACGACGTCAGGCGGCCGACCCGCGTTCCACGTCGGGATCGAATGGGCGGCCGTGGCGGTCTCGATCGCGCTCGTCGCGTGGCGACGCAACCTGTTCGCCGGACTCATCCTGGCGGTCGTGCTCGTCGCCGTCGCGCGGTCCGCCGGCCTGGCCTGATCGCCGCCGCGTGTGCGGCCCGTCACGCGCATGTAACGGCAAACCGCCCGTTCCCAGCGGGACCTCAATGCGGAGTACGCAGACCGGCGGACGACGGGCGCGACGGAGAAGTCGACAATGCCCGGCACGAGGCCCGACCCGCGCCGGCAGCAGCCGGAGCGTCGAGCGCGACACCTCCAGAATGCCGGAGTTGGCCATGCACCAGCTCATCGTCACGTTTCAGGATCCCCTGCTCGGACGCGCGGCCCGCGAGGCCGTCGTCGAGCTGCTCGGGCTCTCGCGGGACGACGAGCGAGTGGTGATGTCGCCGGCGGGCGGCGTGCTGCTCGTCGAGGCGCTCTCCGAACAGCTCGCGGACGTCCGTCGTCTGCTGGCGAGCCTCGGCGCCACGGTCCTGTACGACCGCGTGACCGACGCGCCGACCGGGCGAACCGCCGACGGTCTGCCGCCGAACGCCCTGCCCGTCGACGAGGTCGGACCCCCTGCGCCCCGGCAGACGACCAGGTCGGCCGTACCGATCCGCTGAGGACGCCCCGGCGAGTGCGCCGCGCGTGTGGGGCGTGGTGCGTGCCCTGCAACCCCGTCGCGTCGACGCCAGGCATCAGGTCGCGTTGGCGCCCCGGCGACTCGCTCCTGTTGCGCTCCCGGCGATCCGGTCGCGTCGCCGCTCCCGAGATCCGGTAGAGTCTCCGCACTCCCGAGAACGCCACCCGGAGATCCCCCATGCCACTGCCGTCGCGCGCCCTCGATCCCGCTCCGCCGGACCCCATTCTCGGGCTGGCCGAGGCGTTCCGCGCCGACCCGCGCGAGTCGAAGGTGAATCTTGCCGTCGGCGTGTTCGTCGACGAGACGGGGCGGACGCCCGTCCTGCCGTCGGTGCTCACGGCGGAACGGCGCGTCCTGGAGGCGGGGGCCTCGCGAACCTACCTCCCCATCGAGGGGCGCCCCGGGTACCGCGACGCCGTCCGGACGCTCCTCTTCGCGCCCGGGCACGAGGCGGTGACGTCGGGCCGGGCGGCCACGGCGCAGACGCCGGGCGGAACGGGCGCGCTCCGCGTGGCCGCGGACTTCCTGCTCCAGACCGGCGGCCCCCGAACGGTCTGGCTGAGCCAGCCGACCTGGCCGAACCATCAGCAGCTGTTCCGGCTTGCCGGCATGGCCGTCCGGACGTACCCGTACCTCGACGCGACCGGGCGCCGGCTCGACGCGGACGCGATGCTCGGCGAGCTCCGGGACGCCGCGCCGGGGGACGTCGTCGTGCTGCACGGTTCCTGCCACAACCCGACGGGCGTGGACCCCGACGTCTCGACCTGGCACGAGATCGCCGAGGTCGCCGCAGAGCGAAGCCTGCTCCCGATCGTCGATTTCGCGTACCAGGGATTCGGTGACGGCATCGCCGACGATGCCGCCTCGATCGGCGTCCTGGCCGGCGCGGGTCTCGAATTCCTCGTCTGCTCGAGCTTCTCGAAGAACTTCGCCCTGTACGCCGAGCGGGTCGGCGCGCTCACGATCGTGGCGCAGGATGCAGCACGCGCGGACGCCGCCCTCACCCACGTGCGGATCGCGATCCGGTCGAACTACTCGAACCCGCCCGCGCACGGAGCACAGATCGTCGAGACGATCCTTTGCGATCCCGCGCTGCGCGCCGACTGGGAGGTCGAGGTGGCCGGGATGCGCTCCCGGATCCGGGGAAACCGCGGCGCGTTCGTCGACGCCCTGGGAGCCGCGGGGTTGCCGGGCGAGTGGGAGCCACTGCGGGGGCAGCGGGGGATGTTCGCGCTCCTCGGGCTGGGCGCGGAACGGGTCGAGCGGCTGCGCCGGGAGTTCGGCGTCTACATGGTCGGGGCGGGAAGAGTGAACGTGGCCGGCCTCACGCAGGAGAACCTGCCACGCGTCGTGGAGTCGCTGGCGGCCGTCCTCGCCAGCTGACGCGGCGCGGCGCCCGG
>JAKAAV010000318.1 GCA_021802185.1 Chloroflexota bacterium
CGGTCACCGGTCGAGCCGCCGGGTCGAGCGCGAGCCGGGCGGCGCGATCGGCGACAGGCCGGCGCGCGGCGTCGGCCGACGGGCCGTCCGTCACCGTCCTGTCCAGCGAACCAGCCGGATGCTGAACTCGAACAGCAGGTACATCGTGATGCCGAGCACGCTCGGGCTGATCGGGTCGCCGCCGGGGGTGATGACCACGGCGAACACCGTGATCGCCAGGATGATGTAGCGCCGGTTCTTCCGGAGCCGCTCGGACGAGACGATCCCGACCTTGCTGAGCAGCACGAGCACGATCGGGAACTCCATGACGAGCCCGAACGCGAGGAACAGCATCGTCACGAAGCCGAAGTACGCCTCGGCGGTGATGAGCGGCTCGAGCACGCCGGGCACCGCGAAGCCGAGCAGGAACGCCGAGGCGAACGGCAGCACGAAGTACGCGACGGCCACGCCGATCGCGAAGAACAGCAGCGCGAGGGGCACCCACGGGCGCGCGAGGCGGCGCTCCTCGGGCGTCAGCCCCGGCGCGACGAACTTCCAGAGCTGCCAGAGGATCACGGGCATCGCGAGCACGACGCCGATGACGACCGCGACCTTCAGCTGGATGAAGAACGCGCCGCCGAGGTCCGTGAAGCGCAGCGGCCCGGGGACGGGCGTCTTGAGGATCTCGATCGCGCGCGGGGCGAGGAACAGCCCGACGACAGACCCGACGACGATCGCGAGGATCGAGATGAACAGCCGGCGGCGGAGCTCCGCGAGGTGGTCGACGAGGCTCATGACCGCCCCGTCGCCGGCCGCGGGCGCCGGAGGCGGCGACGGTTCGCGGTTGCCCCCGGTCAACGTGAGGTCGCCGGCGCTCGCCTCGAGGTCAGCCACTGGACCGCGCGGAACCCGTCTGGATCAGGCCCCGGCGCCCGGCTCGCCGGTCCCTGCCCCCGGAGCCGCCTGAGAGATCTGCGCAGCGGGCGCGGACGGCTGTGCGGAGGCGACGGGCGCCGAAGGCACGGCCTTCGCGGACGGCGCGTCGAGGCGGACGGAATCCTGGACGTCGGTCGCGGCCTTCCGGAACTCCCGGATGCTCGACCCGAGGCTCTTCCCGATCTCCGGCAGCTTGCTCGGCCCGAGGACGAGCAGCGCGACCACCAGGACCAGGATGATCTCCATGGGTCCGATGTCAGGCATGTCGAGATGGCTCCTCGGTGCGACCCCCGGTCAAGGCCGCGATTGTAGCACCGGCAACCTGGCCGACCACTCGGCCGCAGCCGCGGCGAGCGCCGCCGCAGGGTCCGGCGCGCCCTTCGCCGCGCCCGCGATGCCGCGCGAGATGTTCACCAGCAGGCCGCCGCCCGGCCGGCCGGCAGCGTCACCCCCCGCAGCGGGTCCGTTCGCCATCGTCGCGTCGACGTCGCCGCCCTGCGCGCCGATCCCCGGCACGAGGAAGGCGAGCTCCGGCGCGACCGAACGCAGCAGCGCCATCTCGTCGGGCGCCGTCGCCCCGACGACGAGCCCCGCGGTCCCGAACCGCTCGTTCCAGAGCGAAACCCGTCGCGCGATCCGTACGTAGAGCGGCTCGGACGGCCATTCCGCGTCGAGATCGCCCGCGACCTGCAGGTCCTGCAGCTCGCCCGCGCCAGGGTTCGACGTCCGGCACAAAACGTACGCGAAGCGCTCCGGGCGGTCGAGCAACGGCGTGATCGCCTCGCTGCCGAGGTAGGGGCTGACCGTGATGGCGTCCGCGCCGAGCCGGTCGTACAGCGCAACCGCCTGCCGCGCCGCCGTCGAGCCGATGTCGCCGCGCTTCGCGTCGATGACCACGGGCACGCCCGAGGGGATCCGCAGCCGCAGCCGTTCGAGCGCCGCAAGGCCGTCTGCGCCGAAGGCTTCGAAGAACGCGAGGTTCGGCTTGACGGCCGCCGCGTACGGCAGCGCAGCGTCGAGCAGCACCTCGGTAAACGCCTCGACCCCGCGGAGGTCGGCCGAGAACCGGGCGGGGAGCGCCTCCGGGTCGGGGTCGACGCCGAGACAGAGCGCGGTCCGGACGGTGGCTGTCCGGACCGCGAGCCGTTCGAGGTATGTCGGCCCGATCGCGGCGGTCACGGAGCGGAGGCGGCGGGCGCCGGCGAGCCGGCCCCGGCGGAGGCGCCGGGTGACGCGACGGGCGACGGCATCGCCGCCGGGATCTCGGACGGCGGGATGTACCACGCCGGGCGGGACTGCCCGTCGAGCTGGCTCTGCGACGTGAGCGGCTCCTCCTTCGCCATCGTGAAGTGCGGCGCGGTCCCGCCGAGAGTGATCAGGTGGAGGTCGATCGTCGTCCCGTTCGCCTGCAGGAACGCGATCTGGTTGCCGGCCGGCGACCACGTCGGGGCGAAGCTCCTCGCGTCGTGGGTGAGCACGACGAGCAGCTTGCCCGTGTGGGCGTCGAGGATGACGACGTCGCGGCCGCGCGCCGTGCTGCGCACGGCGGCGAGGTAGCGCCCGTCCGGGGACCACGACGGCTGGGCGTATCCGGCCGCCGTGAGGAACCTCGCCGTCCCCTTCGACACGTCGTACAGCGCGATCCTGGGCGCGCCGTACGCGCCCTGCTTGTCGTTGTACGTGTACGCGATGAACGCGCCGTCGGGGCTCCACTGGGGATCGTTCTGCCCCAGCCCGAGGCCGTAGTAGGTCGCCTCCGGCACCTGGAGCCGCGTCACCGGCCCGCCGGTCGCCGCCATCGTCGAGAGTGCGTCGCTGCCGAGGAACGGGTTCGTCGAATCGCTGACGAGGGCCAGCGTCTTCCCGTCGGGACTGACGTCGGGTTGCCAGAGGCCGTAGAAGTATTCGCCGCCGGCCGGCAGCGAGTAGAGGCCGTTCGCGATCGGCGTCGACGGCGCCCCCGGGGTCGGCGCCATCCGGGAGATGACGGGGTACTGGAGGGTGTAGTTGACCCTGGAGCCGGGGATGCAGCCGCCGCCGCTGATGTACTCGCAGGGCACCTGCGTCCGTTTCGACACGACGTGCACGAAGTAGATCGTCCGGCCGTTCGGTCCCCAGGTCGGTGACTGGTCGGAGCCGTCCGTCGTGAGTTGCGTCAGCGTGTCGTTCCCGGACACCGACCAGAGGTTCCCGTTCTTCGCGAAGAGGATCGTCCCGAGCACCTTCGGCGGCTGGATCGCCGCCGGCGTGAACACGACGATCGGGTTCGGCGTGCGGTTCGCGACGTCCCCTGCGGGGAGCTTGCGCACCGAGACGATGTCGGGCAGCGACCCGCCGAGCAGGCCGAAGCTGAGCACGGCGACCACGACGAGCCCGGCCAGCGACACGATCGAGGCGAGTCCCGGCGACCGGCGCGCGGGCACCTCGGGCTCCTCGCCCCGGCGCGGACGCGGGTTCCGCTCCCGCTTGCGAGCGGCACTCACGAAGCGATCTCGGGTGCGGCGACCAGTGCCGGATGCTGCGCGGGAGCCGGCGGCCCGGCGGTGCCGGGCTCGTGCCGCTCGG
>JAKAAV010000319.1 GCA_021802185.1 Chloroflexota bacterium
CGCACCGGACGGACGAGCGAGCGCGGGGATCACGGTGGCAGACGACGCCGCGACGGCCGAGCCGGCCAACGCGCGGGCGGGCGAGCCGGCCGACGCGGGAGCGCGGGAGCCGGCCGACGCGGGAGCATGGGAGCCGGCCGACGCGGGGGCGTGGGAGCCGGCGGACGACCGGCCGGGCGCGACCCGCCTCACGCTCTTCGAATCGGACGGGGCGATCGACCGGACGGCTCTGCTCGACCCGCCCACTCCGGGCGACATCGACCGACTCGGGCGGGATGCCGAGGGCACGCGGTCGCTCCGGGCCCTCGCGCCGGAGTCGATCGCCCTCGTGCCGCTCCGCGCCTCCGATCGCCGCCTCGGATCGCTGTTGCTGGCGTCCCAGGGCGAGCCGTTCGATGGCGACGACCTGCGCTTCTTCGAGGACCTCGCCCGCCGGACCGCCGTTGCCCTGCACGCGCGCCGCCTGCTCCTGGCGGAGCGTCAGTCACGCGAGGCCGCGGAGCGCGCGGCGCAACGGACGGCGAACCTGCAGGCACTCGCGACCGAGCTCGGCGACGCCCCCACCTCGGACCGCGTCGCCGAGGCACTCGTCCGGCAGGGCCTTGCCACGCTCGACGCCGATGCCCGCGCCCTCGCCGTGCTCGCGGCCGACGAACGGACGTTCCGGCTCGCCGGCGCGACGGGCTTCCCCGACGAGGTGGTGGCGGCCTGGAGCACGTTCCGATCCGGCGACGCGTCGCTGCCCGCGGCCGCTGCCGCCTCGCGCACCTCGATCGTCGTCGAGAGGCCGGACGAACGACAGCGCGACGCGGCCGAGATCGTGCGAGCTCTCGGCGAGGGGTCGCTCCTGGCGCTGCCGCTCGTGTCCGAGCAGCGCACCGTCGGGGTCGTCGTGCTGTTCCACGCCGGCCGCTCGCTCGACACGGACGAGCTCGCGTACCTCGACGCGGTGGCGCGGCAGTGCGTCCAGCCGCTCGTCCGCGCGCGGCTGCGCGATCAGGCGCGTGACGCCGCTCGCGAGCGCGCCGACATGCTCGCGCTCCTCGACACGCTGGTCGGTACGGCGCCCGTCGGCTTCGGATACTGGGACACCTCCCTCCACGCGGTCCGGCTCAACGACGCGTTCGCCCGCCTGCTCGATCTGCCCGTGGACCGCCTGCTCGAGCAGGGAGTCGGGATCGGGCTCGAGCGCGACAGCGCGGTCCGGCTCGAGCGATGGCTTGCCTCGGTGCTGCGAACCCGCGAGCCGATCGTGGAGCGCGACATCGAGCTCAGGCGCGCCGATGGCTCGGCACGCCGCTGGATGCTGAGCGCGTACCCCGTCCCGAGCCACGACGGCGACGTCTCTGGCGTCGGCGTCGTCGTCACCGACATCTCCGACCGGGCCAGGGCCGAGCAGACGTCCCAGTTCCTCGCCGAGGCCGGGCGTGTGCTCGGGGAGTCGCTCGACTACGAGACGACCCTTGTCAACCTCGCCCGGCTTGCCGTGCCGCGGATCGCCGACTGGTGCTCCGTCGAGATGCTCGAGCCCGACGGGAGCCTCCGCCGGCTCGCCATCGCGCACGTCGATCCCGGGAAGGTCGAGCTCGGGCGCCGGTTCCGCGAGCAGTTTCCGCTGAGGCCGGACGCCGGGATGGGCGCGCCCGCGGTCGCCCGGACGGGCGAGCCCGAGGTCATTCGCGAGGTCCCGCCGGAGCTCATCGACTCGCTTGTCGAGGATCCCGAGGCCCGCCGGATCGTCCGGGAGCTCGGCGTCCGCTCCTACATGTGCGTCCCGATCCCGGGCGGCGGGGGCGTCATCGGCGCGATCACGTTCGTGCTGGCCGAATCGGGCCGGACGTTCGACGAGCGCGACCTCGCGCTCGGCACCGAGCTCGCGCGGCAGGCCGCGACCGCGATCGAGCAGGCGCGCCTGTACCGGGACGTCACGCGACTCGCGGCGACGCTCGACGCGGTCGAGGACGCCATCCTCGTGTTCGACCCGGCAACGCTCGCGTTCACGTACGTCAACCACGGCGCGATGGCGCAGGTCGGCTACACGCGCGAGGAGTTCCTGCGGATGACGCCGCTCGACGTGAAGCCGCTGTACGACGAGCGGTCGTACCGGGCGCTGCTCGACCCGCTGCTGAGCGGCGAGCTCACGTCGCGCACGGTCAACACGCTCCACCGGCACAAGGACGGCCGGCTGATCCCGGTCGAGGTGTCGATCCAGTACGTGCCCCTCGATGGGGGCGACGCACGCCTCGTCTCGATCGCGCGCGACGTCACGCAGCGCGTCGAGGCGGAGGCGCGGCTGCACCGGCTCGCACGCTCCGAGCAGGCTCGGGCAGCCGAGTTCGCGGCGATGGTGGGCGCGATCGGCGATGCCGTGATCGTGTGCTCCCCGGCGGGCGACGTGACGCACTCCAACCCTGCCGCCGTCGAGCTGTTCGGCCCGGACGCAACCACCTGGGACGCGGTCCACGCCCAGCTCGAAGACCCCGAGGACGCGGCGCCGGTTCCGGGCAGGCTCGAGAGGCAGGGCCCCGTGGAGCTTCGCCGCGACGGACGCGAGCAATGGTTCGCGCTCACCGCGTACCCTGTCTTCGGGGATGCGCCCGCCGCGCCGGAGCGCCCGGTCATCGCGACCATCGTGCTCGCTCGCGACGTGACGGAGGCCCGGCACGCGCGGCGTGCGCAGGAGGCGTTCATTGGCGTGCTCTCGCACGAGCTCAGGACGCCGGTGACGACGATCTACGGCGGGGCCAAGGTGCTCGGCGAGCGGGCCGACTCGCTGGCACCCAGCGTGCGCGAAGACGTGTACCGCGACATCGCGGCGGAGTCGGAGCGGCTCTACCGCCTCGTCGAGGATCTCCTCGTCCTCGCCAGGTTCGACGGCGTGACCCCCGGATCGCTGGGTGACGAGCCCGTCCTGCTCCAGCGGATCGTCCCGGGCATCGTCGACGTCGAACGCTCGCGGTTCCCCGCCACGCGGTTCACGACGGAGATCGCGCCCGGCCTGCCGACCGTGCGCGCGGAACGGACCTACGTCGAGCAGGTCACGAGGAACCTGCTCGGAAACGCGGCCAAGTACAGCCCGCCGGGGAGCACGGTGCGGCTGGAGGTCGGCCAGGCCGACGGCACGGTCGAGGTGCGTGTGCTCGATGACGGACCGGGCTTTCCGCCGGAGGAAGCCGAGAAGCTCTTCGAGCTGTTCTATCGCTCGCCCACCACGTCGCGCATCGCCAGCGGCGCGGGAATCGGGCTGTTCGTCAGTCGGCGACTCATCGAGGCGATGGGCGGGCGCATCTGGGCGCTCCCGCGTCCCGAAGGCGGATCCGAATTCGGTTTTGCCCTGCAGACGTTCACGGAGGAGGAAGCCTGAATGAACAACCAGCTGCTCGTGCTCGTCGCCGACGACGAGCCCCGGATCACCAAGCTCGTCGCCCTCACGCTCCACGACGAGGGGTTCCGCGTGGTCACCGCGAACAGCGGTGAA
>JAKAAV010000320.1 GCA_021802185.1 Chloroflexota bacterium
GGCGGACCGCGTCGGCCCAGGCGACGGGGCCGAGGTGCCGGCGCAGAAGGTTCGCCTTAATCGCCCACTCGGTCTCCCAGCCGCGCTCGGTCATCGGCCGAGCCTTTCGGCAACCTCGCGGGCTTCGGCAACGGTGATGATCGGGGCCGCATCACCCTCCGGCTCGACACCCCGGAGCCGGCGAATGAGCTTGACCGCCTCGGCCTGTTCGACCTCGGTGCGCGCCAGGATCGAGTAGCGCTTGTGCATAGGACCCCCCTTCGTGTCGGGGCGCACGATCGCCGGAGCGCTCGGCAGCACGTGCCCATCGGCGCGCGCCTTCGCCAGCGCAGCGCGTCGGTGATGGCCGTCAAGCAGCCCGTGCGGTCCGATCTCGAGCGGGACCATGACGCCGTTATGCGCCACGTCGGCGGCAAGGGCCGCGTACGCCTCGTCGGAGAGGGGCGGGAGGGGCTGGTGGGGGTCGCCGGTCACAGCAACCTGTCCTGCTCGCCCTGGCGCCCGTGCGGGTGGTCGTGGTGCTCGGCCTCGTCGAACGCGCAGGCCCGGCAGACGAGCCGCTCGCGCCAGGTGCGCACCCGCGAGAGGTCGGAAAGGGCGCGGTACTCGCAGCGCACCTCGACGGCCGTGGCGGTCGTGAGCCGATCCCCGCAGCGCGAGCAGGTGCCGAGGCCCGTCGACGAGCGGCGCCCGCTGCGCGGCGTCGGTACGAGCGCCTGAAGCTCGACCAGCTCCACCTGGTCGGCCTCGCCGTCGAGCGGGACCGCACCCGGGAACGCCGCGAGCACGAGGGCCGTGGCCTCCTCCTCGGTCGGACCGGCGGTGTCGACCGTCGACGCGCCCATCGCTAGACCCCCTCGGACGCGTCGTCGACGAACGACATGCGACGGGCGAGCCACACGAGCGGGACCAGGCCGGTCGGCCCGTTCCGGTGCTTGGCGACGTGCAACTCGGCGGAGAGAGGGTCCGCGTTGAGGTCGTAGACGACTGGGCGGTGCAGGAGGAGCACGACGTCGGCATCCTGTTCGAGCTGACCCGACTCGCGCAGGTCCGCGAGCACGGGCTGCTTGACCGTGCGCAACTCGACTGCTCGGTTGAGCTGCGCGACGGCGATGACCGGGACCTGTAGCTCGCGGGCGAGCGACTTCAAGCCGCGGCTGACCTCGGCGACCTCGGCCTCCCGGCGTGTCCCGCGTCGTTCGGCGCCGACGAGCTGCAGGTAATCGACCACGACGAGCGCCAACCCACCGCGCGCCGCCTGCCAACGGGCGCGTGCGCGGATCGCGAGCAGCGTCGTGCCGGCCGCGGCGTCGATGAAGAGGGCCGCCTCGGTCAGCTCGGCGCGTCGAGCCTCCAACCGGGCGAAGTCGACGTCGTCAAGGCGGCCCACGAGCAGCCGGTCGGAGGGGACGCCGCCACCCGCGAACACGCGGGTGCCGAGCTCGAGCTCGCTCATCTCCGCGGAGACGAACAGCGCCGGTCCCGTCGTGCGAGCGACGTGCAGCGCGATGTCGAGGGCCAGCGCGGACTTGCCCATCGACGGGCGGGCGCCGACAACGACGAGCTGGCCGGGGCGCAGACCGCCGGTCATACGGTCCAGGCCGTCGAAGCCCGTCGGGACGCCGACCAGTCCGCCCGACGAGCGCCGGCGCAGCTCGGCGATCGTGGCGTCGAGGACCTCGATCAGCGGCGCGGGACCAGGACCCGCGTTCCGTCGCTCGACCGCCGCGTGCAACGTCGCCTCGGCCAAGTCGAAGTACGCGTCGGCATCGGTGAGGGCATCGGGGCCGTAGCCGGCCTCGACGATCTCGGCGGCGGCGCCCATGAGCGCCCGCAGCCGAGCCGCGTCGACCACGGCTCTGGCGTAGGTCTCCGCATGGTCGAGAGACGGCACGTCGCGCATCTCCGCGTTGAGGTCGGCGAGGTCGGGGACCGCGTCGCCGTAGGCACCGACCGCCAACTCCCCTCCGACGGTCACCGCGTCGATCGCGTCGCCGCGGTTCGCGAGCGCCACGATCGCCGCGAACGTCGCGGCCCAACGCGGCGTGTAGAAGTCGCCGGCCACCAGCCCGCGCGCGAGGACGTCGGGCAAGACGTCGGGCCGGACGAGGATCGTCGCCAGGACCGACCGTTCGGCGTCGGTCGAGTGCGGCGGTACGCGGGCGGTCACGACGCGCCTCCCGCGAGCGGCGCCATGGCGATCCCGCGCAGGTCGGCGTCGGCGAACTCGTCCGCGACCATCCGCTCCGCCTCGTCCGCGAAGAGGTCGCCGCGCTCGACGAGCGCCCGCAGGGTCTCGCCCCGCCCCGCAGCCCGGTCGACTTGGCGCCACCGCGCAGATTCGGCCAGCTCGTCGGCGATGCGACGCCGGTCCGCGGCGAGGCCCGGCAGCGCGGACAGGCGGCGGACGACGACGGCATGCGGATTCCGAGCGTGGGCGAGGCCGCCCTGGGCGACGACCTGCGCGATGACCGACGCCTCGTCGCCGACCGCGAGCGCCGCGGCGAGCGCACGGACGAAGGCTGGGTGCCGGGCCATGGCCGCGGCATCCAGTCCGCCGAGCTTGTCGACCAGCGCGAAGGCGACCCGCTCGAACGGGGTCATGCCGCGCCCTCCCGCGACGCGCTCCCCAGCGCCGCGATCACGTCGAGCCAGAGACGTTGCATCGCCCGTGCACTTTGGGCGCCGAAGGTGAGGGACCGCCCGTGGTCGGCGGCCCAGCCGAAGGCGACGGCGTGCCGGCGCGCCCGGTGGAGGAGGAGCGACTCGCCGTCGCGGGGCCAGCTCGCTTCGAGGTCGTCGAGGAGCAGGTGCAGCCGGCGATGTTCGGCCGGCGTCAGCTCGATCACGAGGTCTGGCGCGACGTACGCGAGCCCTGGGCCGAGGCGGCCGTCGACGTGGTGGCGCGCCCGCGCGGTCACGCCAGCCCCTCGTCGCCCAGCTCGTCGATCGCCTCGCCGAGCAGATCGCCGCCCTCGCCGAGCAGTTCGAAGGCATCCTCGAAGAGCCCGCCGACGTCCGTCGTCCCCTCCTCGCCAGGACGACCGGACGGTCGCCCGCGCCGACGAGGTGTCCCCAGCCGCCTGGACGCCGCCTTGCCCGCCACCGATCGCCGCGCCGCGCCACCTCGCGGCGAGGGCCGCCGACGAGGGCGCGGACGCGCCCGGCCGGAGTCGATCCATGTCTCGATCCCTTCGTCGGCGGCGCGCCGAGCGAGGGCGAGGGCCGTCTCGGCGTCGGCGACGAAGCGATAGGCGCCGGCCAGGTCGGGCGGCGCCAGGACCTCGATCGGCCGCCAGCCCGAGACGCGGCGCTGGAAAGCCCGCGCCGAGACCCGACCGCCCCGAAGCTCGCGGACGGCGTGCAAGTAGCGCCCGACGCGGTGGACGTCGGCCCGGGAGACCGTCACGTCGACGAGGATCCGCGCGCCGCCTCCTTGCACCGGTTGTGCGAAGAACGTC
>JAKAAV010000003.1 GCA_021802185.1 Chloroflexota bacterium
CATGCGCTACCTCGTGGCCGGCGTCGCCGCGTTCGTGGTCTTCGCGCTCGGCGTGCCGTTCCTCGCGCCGACCCTCGTCCGCACGAACGACGACCCGCACGTCTTCGCGCTGGCCCACGTCGCGGTCCTCGGCTGGATCACGATGACGATCATGGGGGCGCTGTACCAGCTGTTCCCCGTCGCGCTCGGGGCCCGACCGTCGAGCGAGAGGCTCGCGCGATGGAACTTCTGGCTGTACCTCGTGGCCGTCGTGGGCTTCGCACCGAGCTTCTACGCCGACTGGACACCCGGGGTCGCCGTCTTCGGGTCGCTGGCGGTCGGGGGCATCGCGCATTTCGCAAGCGCGATGCTCCGCAGCTACCGGAGCGTTCGCGACTGGCACCCGATGGCCTGGTACGTCCTGGCCGGGCTGCTGTGGCTGCTCGGGACGATCGGCTTCGGCCTCGTGTACGCGCTGGACTGGCTCTTCGGCTGGTTCGACGTGAGCGACCCGATGCTCGCCGCGCACGTCCATCTCGGCCTGGCCGGCTGGCTGAGCCTGACCCTCATGGGCGTCTCGTACAAGCTGATCGCGATGTTCGCCATCGCGCACGGGCACGACCACCGGCTCGCGATGGCCAACCTCGCGCTCTGGAACGTCGGCCTCGCAGGGTTGGCTCTCTCGCTGATCTTCGTCCCCGCGGGCCCGGCGGTCGCGGCGTTCGCCGCCATCCTCGGACTCTCGGCGGTCCTGTTCGTGCTGGACATGGCACGGCTGCTTCGGCGCCGCCGCCGGCGCCCGCTGTCCGTCGAGCAGTGGCACCTCTTCGTCGGCTTCGGGTCCCTGCTGGGCGCCGTCGCGCTCGGCCTCGTGATCGCGACGGGACACGCACCATCGAGGTCCTGGGTGGTCGCGTACGGGTGGCTCGCGCTCGCCGGATGGCTCGGGTTCTCGATCGTCGGGAACTCCTACAAGATCGTGCCGTTCCTCTCCTGGCTCCACACCTATAGCGAAGTGGCCGGCAGCCGTCCAGTGCCCCGCGTGGGAGACCTGCTCGACGCCGGCATGGCCCGGGTGTCGTTCGGCTTCCTGCTCGCCGGGCTGGTCGGCGTATGTCTCGGGCTGCTCGCAGGCGATGCGCCCGTCGTCCAGCTCGCCGGCCTGAGCTACCTCGCCGGCGCGACGGTGTACGCCCTGACGGTGCTGCGCCTCGCCATCCCGCTGCTCGTCAAGCCTTCGCCCACCTCGCTGTCCAAGGAGGGAATCGCATGAGCACCGACGAACGCGGCCCGGCGACGGACGCCACGCCGATCCCGGCGCATGAGGCCGACGCGTCGGAAGTGGACGCGACCGCGGGCGGCCCGCATGGCGTGGGAGCAAGGGACCGCGACCGCGCATCGGACCAGGCGATTGCGCGACAGGCATGGGACCGGCTCGCGCAGGTGTACGACCCGGAGATCGGCATCGACGTCGTGAACCTCGGGCTGATCTACGAGCTCACGGTCGAGGACGGAGCGGTCGGGATCCGCATGACGCTGACGACGCCGGGCTGTCCGATGAGCGACAGCCTCCCGGACGCGGTCGGACGCGCGATCGCGCTCATTCCCGGCGTCGATCCCGGCCGGATCCGCGTCGAAACTGTCTGGGAGCCGGCCTGGGAACCGGACCGGATGAGCGACTTCGCGAAGCTCCAGCTGGGCTGGTCCTGACGAAGGAGACGCGATGGCCATCCTCGACGTTCGTCCGATCCTCGCCGCGGGGGACGACCCCTTCGCCGAGATCCTGGCGGCGGTGGCCGCGCTCGGCCCCGGCGAGGTGCTCGAACTGATCGCCCCGCTCGACCCCGTGCCGCTCTACGCGGTGCTCGCCGCCCGCGGCTTCAGCCACGTCACCGAGCGGCTCGGCGAGGGCGACTTCCGGATCACGTTCCGGCGCACCGACGGCTCGTGACGTCGCCGGTCGTCCGGCCCTGCCTCCGCATGAGCAGCACCGTCCATTCAGCGGGGCCATCCTGCTCGAGGATGTCGCCTCACGCGCTGGCGATCCACGGCCTCGACAGCGCGACCAGAGCCCGGGAGAGCGGGCCTGGCCGCGCACCGAAGGCCCGCTCTCCGGCGAAGACGGCACGCGGGGCCCGACGCGGCGCCGGCGCGGCGTCCGGCGCCGGCCGCGTCGGTCATCAGACCCTTCCGACGACGACCACCCACTCGCGCGGCCCGCTCGTCTCGGGCTGCCAGCTCACCTGGCCGGCCCGCTCCGCCTGCAGCATGTAGTAGAGGGGCTTCGGCTCGTGGTCGACGCGCAGCCGCACCGCCTGACCGGGCTCAAGCGCGTCGATGGCGTCCATGATGGTCTGGTGACGGACGCTCACGTCGATGTCGCCGGCGCGGATCTCTCGCACCACCGTCTGGCCCGCGCCCGGCCCATCGCCGCTCGCGCTCATGTTCTCCGTGCTCATGAAACACTCCTTTCCCACGTCACGATCTCGAACGCGACCTCCGCAGCCTGCTCCGGGCAGACCGCCACGCACAGCTCGCACCGCACGCACCGCCGCTCGTCGACGAAGGGCAGCCAGCCGAGCTCGCTCGCCCGCCCGTCGATGGCCCCCGACGGGCAGACGGCGAGGCAGAGGCCGCAGCGGCTGCAGCTTGCCGCGTCGATCCACGGGATGCCGCCCGCTCGGAGAGCGGACTGCGGGAAGGCGGCCGAGCCGGCGCCACGCTGTCGCATCACGACGCGAGCATCGGCCGTTCGCCGTCCGGCGGCTGTGACCTCGGTCGGCGATTCGGTCAAGTCGTGCCGGATGCGTCCATCACTGGCGCGCCGCCAGTCCCTCGCGATCCAGCAGGACGATCCGGCCCTGCTCGACGCGAATGAGCCCCTCGCGCTCCAGCTGACGCAGGGCGCGCGCCACCACCTCGCGGCTCGACCCCACCATCTCGGCGATCTCTCGCTGGGTGAGCGTCCGGCCACCGGATCCGGCACCGACCCCCGCGTGCGGGAGGACGGCCTGGAGCAGCACCCTCGCGACCCGACCCGCCACCTGCCGGAACGAGAGGTCCTCGACGAGCGCGATCGCCTGCCGCAGCCGGAACGCGAAGCTGGCCGCCGCCGCGGTCGCCAGCTCTGGAGCGGCGCCGAGGATCTCCGACCGTCGCCCGACGGGGAGCACCAGGAGGGTCGCGTCCTCGAGGACCTGCGCCGTGGCCGGCTCCGGCCCGAGGTCGAAGAACGGGACCTCGTTGAACGAGGCGTCGGGACGCACCACCTGCAGCGTCTGCTCGCGACCATCCGTGTCCGACGTGAACAGCCGGACCGCGCCCGACTCCACGAACCAGATGCCGCAGGCGGGATCGCCCTGGGTGAAGAGGATCTCGCCGGCAGATGCGCGCCGTCGCTGCGCGTACCGGCCGACTCGCTCCCTCGTGGCGGCGGGGAGGCCTCTGCCGAGCAGGGGCTGCTGGCCTCCGGGGACGATCCCCGAGTCCGCCGCGAGGGCTCCGAGCGCCACGTCGGCCGGGGGCACGGGCGGCGGCAGCGCGGGCCGCGGCTGGCGAGCGGGTCCGCGGTGAACGGACGGTCGCGGCGCGGCGTCGTGCGCGAGCCGGTAGATCCGGCGGCGGCGGTCGGTCACGTCCGTCTCGACCGAGGCGATCCCGGCCGCCTGCAGCCGCGCGAGGTGGTACGAGACGAGCGATCGTCCGAGCCCCAGCTCGCGCGCGAGGTCCCCTGCGGTGCGGCCTTCCGTCCCGGACCGCGCGAGCGCCGCGAGCACGCGACGGCGCGTGGGATCCGCGAGCACGCCGAACCGGTCGATCGCCATTGACCGATCGTAGTGCCTTCTTTCCCCCGACCGGCCTATCCGGCGCCGGGCCCGCCTCGACCCGTCCACTGGCAATCGGCGGCCTTCCCTGATCTTGAGTCACAGCGGACGCGGCGGCGCTGGGGAGACGATGGCGGCGAAGGCGACGACGGTCCGACGAAGCCACCGGTCGCTCGCGTCCGAAGCACGGAGAGCACCTCATGCCCGTCCATACCGAGACAGTCCACACCGAGCCAGTCCACACCGATCCCGCCCACCCCGCGGCACGACACACCCAGCCGCTCCGGGACGAGCATCGCGAGCTGCGACCGCACATCGACGAGCTCGTCGCCGTCGCCGACCTGCTCGACGACCACCGGCCAGGGGAGCTCGGCGACCGCCTGGCGGCCGCGTCGTCGTTCGTGAACGGTCACCTGCTGCGCCACGCCGGAGCCGAGGAAGCCGCGCTGTACCCCGTCGTGGGCCGGGCCATGGGCTCGACCGACGCCACGGCGACGATGTCGCGCGACCACCGCGAGATCGCCGCGTTCGGCGAACGACTCGCCCAGCTCGTCGAGGATGCGCGCGGCGGCCGCGGCGACACCACAGCGCTCCGACGCGTCCTGTACGGGCTCCACGCGATCGTCGCGCTCCACTTCGCGAAGGAAGAGGAGGTGTACCTCCCGCTGCTCGACGAGCGGCTCACGCCCGAGGAAGCGGCGCGGCTCTTCGCCGGGATGGAGGCGGCGGCCGCGGCCTCGGAGTGACGGGTGGACCCGGGCGGCCCGGAGGACGGCGTCAAGGGCGGGCGACGTCAAGGGGCGGGCTGACCTCGCATTCGGGCCCAAGGGCGAGTGCAGCGGCGAGCGCGGACGCGTGCCGGAGGTGCACGAGCGCGGGCTCGTGCCGGGCGTACATCGGAAACCCCCGGCGACAGCGCCGGGGGTTCCTGCCTGTCGCGCGGGACGCGTGGGCGTCGCGTGCGCAGGATGACGGTGACGAGCATGCCTTGCGAACCCGCTTGCACGTGGTGCCCAGCGGCACCGGTCGCAACGTGTCGACGCGCGCCGGGCTGACCGGACAGACGCAGGTAGGCGACGGCTGCGCCGAGCCTCGACCCTCCGGCACCATGTCGCCCCGCTCAACCCGCCGGCGGCGGGCGCCCCGCGGGCCCCGCGCGGGCTCGGATTCGCGTCCGGTGACGGCGGCCCGCTGGTTTTGGTCGGCGACCGCAGTGATGGGAGCCCGCTGGCTTTGGTCGGTGTCCGAAGTGCCGAGAGCCCGGCCGGCTCCGGTCCCCGGCCCCGGCTCGGGTCCCTGGCCTGGGCCACCCGATCGCGCCCGCCGACTGCTCCTTCGGATGTTGCACGCCCTCCAGTGCGAGCGTACAAGGGCGCCGGGGGGTTTCGGTCGTGGCAGACCAGCGAGTGCTGACGCAGCATCCCGTGGTCGCGATCGCTCTGGCGACGTGGCGCGAAGCCGAGCGCCTGCTCGACGAACTGCCGCCGCTGTCGCCGGACCACGAGAGCGTCGCACTGGCGCTGTCGCTCTCGCGGGACACGTACCGGAGCCTGACGGCGACCAGCCACGCGACGGCGGAGCAACTGGCGCTGGCCCAGCGCAGGCTCGCCGCGGCTCGCAGAACCCTCCGCCGGACGCAGAGCCGTATCGGGGACGCTCCCGGTTCGCCACGAAGCAACGACCTCGTGGACCAACGCCGGTAAGCCGCGCGGAGACGCGCGGCCGTTCGCCGAAACGTAGCGCCGTTCGCCGAGACGCAGCGCCGCTCCGCCCCGGCGCATGACGCCTCGCGGTCAGCTCGCCCACGGATGCATCTCAAGCCGGCTCGGCTCCCCTGCGCCGAGGCATGGCGGCACGGTGGTGTCGTTCGCCCAGGCCGGTGTCGCGTCGACGCGACTCCGGCCGGTGATGACGAAGCGGATCGTCACCGGCGCCGTGGGAGCCGCGCCGCAGTAGTTGTCGGCGTCGACGAGCGTCGTCAGCACGGCGTGCGGGCCGACCGTTGTCGGCACACCGTCAGGCCTCCCGTCGATCAGCACGCGGCTCGCACCGTCGATGAGCTGGGGCTTGACGAGCGCGTCGAGCAGGCACGGCGTCGCCGAGAGGTTGGCGAGCGTGACGTGCGCGATGCGATGACCAGCGGCGCCCTCCCAGAGCGTGATCCTGGCCGTCAGCTGCGCGGCGTCGCAGATCATGGCTGCCCCCGCTGTCGCCGGAGCCGTGGCGGCCGGCGAGGCGGCGACGGATGCGAAGGGCGACGACGCGGTGGTGGCAGCGGGGGTCGTGACGGAAGGGGTCGCGGCGGGAGACGCCCCGGCGGGAGACGCGACACACCCCGAGGCCCCCGCCGCGAGGACCAGGATGGCGAGGATCGTGACTGGGCGGAAGCGCTGGCTCATGGGACACCTCTGTCTGGACGTGCCTCCCGCGTCGAGCGGGCTGGTCTTCCGCTCCACCTGACGCCCGGCGGCGCCCGGAACGTTCACGCGATGCAGTTCCCCGTCGCGCTCGACCGCGAGGAGAGTGACGAACACGGGAATGCCGCGAATGGAGTTGTGGGTGGCGTGGATCGGGTCGACCAACCAGCGGACAGGGGCGCCAGAGTTCTCCGCGCCTTTTCCTCCCTGAGGAGCCCGTGATCGGGAAAAGGCGCTATGGATCCGCTCGCGGATCTCCTGCTCAATGGCAAACATACGGCTGCAAAGTCGCCAGGACGGACCACTTGCATTGCGGTCAGCAAATGATCTACTTTCCACATCGGCAGTCATATTCCCACGATTGTCCACGGCGGACGCATTGGGGGACTGTGCCATGGCGGAGCGCAAGGCAGGACGCGGACGGAACCGATCTACGGCGCTTCCGGAGGAACGCCGTCGCTCGATCATCGAGCTGGTGCGAACGCGGCCGCTCGTTCGGGCCGATGAGCTGGCCTCCCGCCTCGGCGTTTCGATCGAGACGATCCGCCGCGATCTGAGCGCGCTCGAGCAGGCGGGGCTGACCCGTCGCGTGTACGGAGGGGTTACGCGCCCGCCAGCCCACTCCTTCGAGCCTCCATTCGAGCAGCGGCGAATCGCCAACGCGGACGCCAAGCAGGCGATGGCGCGGCTGGCCGTATCCCTCGTGTACCCCGACTCGACCGTCGTCCTCGACATCGGCACGTCCGTGGCGGAGGTCGCGCGTCAGCTGCCCCCAGATTTCCACGGACGGGTGATCACGAACTCCATCCTTGTCACGGCAGAGCTCAGCGGCCGGGCAGGGATCGAGCTCCTGCTAACGGGGGGCCGCGTCCGCTCGGGCGACGGTGCCTGCTACGGCCCACACGCCGAAACCCTGCTCGACGGCTTCTATGGCGGGATCGCATTCCTGGGGTCCGGGGGCGTCCATCCCGCCATCGGGCTCACGGACCACCACATCGACGAGATCCCATCACGCCGGATCATCATCGACCACGCCGACGAGGTATACGTCCTCGCTGATTCGTCCAAGTTGGGGCAGGTCGCGCCGGCCAAGGTATGCGACCTCTCGGTGGTGAGCGGGGTCATCACCGACGACCGGGCTGAACCGGCCCTCCGGCAGGCATTCGCCGACGCCGGCGTCAGGCTCCTCGTGGCCTCGACTCTGGCGAGCACCGGTACAGGCGGCGCGGAGGGCGTGCGGATGGCATGACGTTCGTCCCCGGGCAGTTTCTCGAGCTGCCCTCGTCAGGGGCGAGGCGTTGATGAACGGCGAGACGGACGACGTTGACACGTCGGTCCACTGCTCGTCACAGGTAGCACGCGCGCAAGGGGGATGGCACGTGCGAGACGAGTTCAAAGGGTTCAGGCAGGACTGCGACGCGGGTGCTTGCTGAGGTACGCCTGCGCCGTCTCGAGGCACCGTGCAGCGAACTCAGCGTTGCCGAGGACCCGCGAGCGGCTCACATTCGGCAGCTCGATGGAGCAGGTGATTTCCGGCATGGCGTCGAGGATGCTGGCGACGTCGATGCCGCCTTCCCCGACGTAGGAACGGGCCTCCCGCAGAATGCGCGTCATTTCGTTTGGATCCGCAGGGATCTCAGCGGGAGCATCGCAGAGATGGCAGAAGTGGAATAGCTCGCGCGGCACCGCGGCCAAGTCTTCCACGGCGTCGTGAGCCCGGTGAAAGTGGTGCAAATCAATCATGAGTCCCATGTTGTCGCGCGCAACCGCATTGAGGACGTCAAGGGCCGCCCTCAGGTTGCGAACGCCGGCGATCGGCACGTACTCCAGGTCTGCAGTCATTCCGTATCTCTTGGCGAGATCACACACTTCGCCGAACTTGTCGATGTAGAACGTGCGGTCTTCGGTCCAAATGCTGGTCAAGAGGTGCTTCGCGCCCAGCTCGGCGGCTGCAGCACAGGCTGCCTCGTACTTTGGCATGTCCATGCCTTCGACGATGCGCGCGAGCTCGATGTCAAGTATCCCGACGCCCGTTTCCGCCATCGCGGTCTTGGTGTTTCTCATGAGCTCGGACCCCGGTTTGAGCGAAAAGTCAGGCTCTCCGGGCAGGCCCATGTAGATGGGGCGCAGGCTTGCATAGTCGTACCCTGCGCGGCCCGCAATATAGATCTGCTCAGGCGGAGGGCAGCCCAGCACGGTCAGGTACGCCAGGGAATATTGTCGTCCCATGAGTTGCATTACCTCATCAGTCGAGGCCACGCCGGAGACGCCTGGCGAAGTCGAGGCCCTGGTCTCCCTCGCACGGTAGAAGCGTTCGTCGCGATCGCGACCGGCGTCGGAAGCGCGCGATCAAGAACTGACCGCGCAGCTCCTGCGTACGCCGCGCGTTCACGTGCTGATTGATCGGTCGCAGGCAGACCGCGGTGACGCCGAACTGCCGCTGGGCGTGCGCTCCGTACCCGATGTCGGGCTCGTCCAGCCCTTTGACACTAGGCGTCGTGGTCACGGAGGCAAGGGGCGTCGGTAACGCAGGACAATCGCCTGAAGCAGCGGGCCATGGCAACGTCTCTCCGTCGACCGCGCTTCCTGCGCCTCGTTCGGCGCATCGCCTTCGCGCGGACGATCTCCAACCGCCACAGGGTCAAAGGCCCACTCGAAGAGCTCAGGCAGTACCGGCGCGACATGCCGCGATCTGCTCGCCCGTCTCTCGTCGGGGGTGGCTCCGGCTCCCACCGGGGATGAGCGCGCGGCGAGGCACGTTCTCCTCAATCGGCCACGGGTCGATGCCATTGCGTCGGTCCTACCGGGTGGACGCCCCGCTCAGGCGGGCGTGCACGTACCGCAGGGCCAGTCCGTACCCATGCATGCCGAGACCGACGATGACGCCCTCGGCGATGTCCGAAAGGTACGAGTGGTGGCGGAACGCATCGCGCTTGTGGACGTTTGAGATGTGGACCTCGACGAAGGGGATGGACACCCCGCTGAAGGCGTCGCGGATCGCTACGCTCGTGTGGGTGAACGCCCCCGGGTTGATGATCACGAAGGCCACGCCGTCCGCGCGGGCCTGGTGGATGCGATCCACGATCGCTCCCTCGTGATTGCTCTGGAAGAAGTCGATCTCCACGCCCAGGCTGCCCGCCAGGTCACGGAGCTCACGCTGAAGGTCGGCGAGCGTGCCGGAGCCGTAGATACCCGGCTCGCGCATTCCCAGCAGGTTGAGGTTCGGACCGTTCAGCACGAGAACCTTCACGGGATCCCTCCATGTCTTCGACGAGAGAACACCATTACCCGGGGCTTCGCCAACCGAAGCCCGGGTGAGTGCCAACACTGGCCTCGTGACGACCGTTGGTCGCGCTGGCGTTCACCCACGCTGGTCCTCGAGCCGTGCGACGGCGTCCTCGGCGTACAACACGCCGTCGCCGAGCATCGCGTCGATGTCCGCCGCGGAGTAGCCCAGGCCTTCCGCCACGGCGCGGTTGTGTTGCCCGAGCAGCGGCGCCGCGCTGCGCGGGGACGTGTCGCAACCCGAGAACCTGAATGGAAGATTGGGCAGCGTGATCCTGCCAAGGACCGGATGCTCCTGCTGGACCAGCATCCCACGGGCGAGGACCTGCGGGTCGGCGATGACCTCGTCGATTCGCTGGACTCTGGCGCACGGCACGCGCGCGGCCTGGAGCGCCGCGATACACGTGTCCACGGATGGTTGCGCTCTTGCCCACTCTCGCACGATGGCCAGGATGGCGTCGTGATGCGCGTTTCGCCCGGCGAGCGTGTGGTAGCGGGTGTCTTCCGCCAGGTCCTGGCCACCCACTAGCAGGGCCAGGCGTTTCCACACGTCGTCGACCTGCGCCGCAACCACGAAGTGACCGTCCTGGCCGCTGAACACTCCGTAGAGCGTGGATTGCCGGAGATCGTGACCCGTCTGCGCCGGGATCTCGGAGCCACCGCTGAGCATGTAGCTCTGGATCGCGTATTCGTGGATCGAGACCATGGAATCGAGGAGCGCGACGTCGACGTGCTGGCCTCGCCCCGACGTCACCCGTCCCAACAGCGCGGCACAGACCGCGGCCACGCCGTGCATGCCGGCATACATGTCGGCCACCGCGATGCCGAACAGGGGTGGCGTCTCTCCAGGCGTTCCGAGCATCGCCATCGCCCCGCTCCTCGCCTCGACGATCAACCCGAACCCCGGCTGGTCGGCATCTGGTCCGGTGTGTCCATAGGCCGAGACGGAGCAGTACACGAGCCGGTTGTTGCGCTCCGACAGCCGCTCGTAGCCGAGTCCAAGCTTGTCGAGCGCCCCGGGTCGGTAGTTCTCCACGAACACGTCGGCGGTATCGATGAGCCGGTAGAGGAGGTCCAGGCCCCGCGGGTCCCCGGCGTCGACGCACACTCCCCGCTTGTCCATGTTCTGCTGCAGGTAGTAGCCGCTCTGCCCGTCGACGTGGAACGGATGCGTGCGACCCGCGTCCCCCGCCGGGGGTCGCTCCACCTTGATGACCTCCGCGCCCAAGGCGGCGAGACTGCGTGCAAGGAATGGACCGGCCAAGAAGTGGCTGTAATCGATGACCCGCACTCCTGCGAGGGGCCGTGGCTGGCTCATGTCGATCTCCGAGGCACCATCAGGCGGTGCTCACCCTTCTGGACGACCTCGCCCCGCTGGTTCACCAGTTCCGCCGCCACCACCACGATGCCCCAGCCCGGCCGACTCCGCGACGGTCGCATGTCCTGGACACGGAACCCGACGTGCACCTCGTCGCCGATCTTGATGGGCGCGACGAAATCCCAGGTCCAGCCCAGCGATATGCCCGGGCGGAAGCGATAGTCGCTCTGCGTCTTCAGCCCATCGGCGATTGCAAGTCCGAGCAGCCCGTGGGCAACTCGCGTGCGGAACGGCGTGCTCCGCGCGTAGTCCTCGTCGATGTGCAGCGGCGTGTGATCTCCGCTCACGTCCGCGTAGCTGTCGATGAGATCTGCTGTCACCAGTCGGGTCGGACTGACGCCTTCGTCCCCCACGCGCGCGTCGTCCCAGTACCGTTCGACAGTCATCGCCTCATGCCTCGGTACTGTGCCGGGGATCGATCGCCAGGACGAGCCCGACCGAGCCGCCGCTGGCCTGCATCAGTTCCAGTTCGAGACCGTCCGGCAGGCGCAGCCAGTTCCGCCCCTTCGGGAGAGCCTCGACGCCGAACGCCTCGGCTGCCTCCAGCGCGGCGTCGAGGTCCTCGCACATCACGCCGAGATGCACCAGCCGACCCTCCGGGCCGCTGAAGTCCGGTGCGCCAACGAGCTGCATCCCGCCGAGCGACCAGTACTGCCTCGGGTGGTCCGGCGGTCCGTCGTACTCGCGGGCGGCCATGCCGAGCACCTCCCGGAAGAACCGGATGTGCCAGTGGATGTCCCTGACCCGGATCGCCACGTGCTCGACGTAGGCGCGCGCCATGTCACTCCCCTCGCCGGCCCGGAAGGCCACGCTCGAGGCCCTTGATACAGGCGACCAGCACGCGGTTCACCGGGGTGGCCACGCCCCAGCGCTCACCGAGGCGAACGACCGCGCCGTTTACGAAATCGATCTCGGTCACCGAACCACCCTCGAGACTGGTGAGCATCGAGGCCTTGAAGTCCGCGGGCATGCCGGCCGCAGCGGTTATCCAGGCGTCCTCCGGCCGCGACGTGGACAACGGCACGCCGATCGCCTGCGCCACGGCCATCGCCTCGCTGACGGCGGCGATCGCCGTGGCCTCGATCTCCGGCACCTGGTACAGACGCCCGTACTCGAGACGGGTGATGGCACTGAGCGCCCCCGTCGCGACGTTGACCAGCAGCTTGTCCCACATGAGCGTTGTGATGTCAGCCCGTACCGTGGTGGCGAGGCCGGCCCGGTCGAACTCCGTGGCCATCGCCACCGCACGATCGCTGATGGAACCGTCGAGCTCGCCCAGATAGGTGTGCCGACCGCGAACACTCGCGAGCACTCGGGCGGGTCCCAGCATGATTCCGCCGACATAGGTGCGGCCTGCGAGCACGCGGTCGGTGCCCAGCAGGCGCGCCAGGATGTCCTCGCTGCCGAGCCCGTTTTGCAGAGTCAGCGCGACCGTCCGCTGGGCGAACAGGGAGCGGGTCGACTCGATCGCCGCCTCCGTGTCGAACGCCTTGACGACCACCACGACCACGTCGACCGCGCCGATCGCCCCCGCGTCGGTGGCTATCCGCACGCGGACGACTCGCTCGTGCTCGCCCTCGCGCATCAGGAGCCCGCTTGCGTTCATCGAAGCGGCGCGCTCCGCGGACCGACCGACGATCCACACGTCGCAACCGGCTTCGGTAAGCGCCGCGCCGATGGTGCAGCCTATCGCCCCCGCGCCGAGCACGGCGATCCTCATGCCTGCACCTCCGCGTGACGGCACCCGCCCCGGCCAAGGTGTCCCTGGGGCCTGGCATCCCGAGACCAGGGACCGATCGGACGAATCAGTCGACGGCAGTTCCGTAGAACTCGCCGAACAGCTCCTGCTCGGACGGACGGTCTTCGGGAATCGGGCGGCTCACCCACGTCACGTTCATGTAGTGCTTCAGGTGGATGTTCTCCGACGTCGCGTTCCCGCCCCACGTGCCGCAGCCAAGGCTCGACGTCATCGGCATGCCGTTCGTGAACGATCCGGCGTTCGCCTTCGATTGCGGCTGCCGCACCATGATGCGCGATACGGGCGCGACCCGGGCGAGTCGGTCTATTCGCTCGTCGTCGTGCGAGTAGATCCCGCATGAATGGCCCTTGCCGCCGACCTCGAAAAGCTGCTCGACCATCTGCAGCGCGTCGTCGAATGTGTCGTAGCGGAACAGCGACAGCACCACGCAGAGTTTCTCGCTCGAGAAGGGATGCTCGGGCCCGATGTGCTGCTCCTCGACGACGATGAACGAGCGGTCGGCCGGGACCGTGAAGCCCGCGAGCTCGCCGAGCCGCTGTGCCGAGACCGCGACGGTGTCTGGCAGACGGTGACCCTCGTCATCCCACAGCACACGCCGCAGTTGTGCCTTCTCGTCTGGCGTCGCCAGGTACCCTCCCTCCGCGACGAGCCGGTCGCGCAGCGCGTCGTAGATCGATGCCTGCACGAGGAGATTGCCATCGGCGGAGCAGCCGGACCCGTAGTCGGACGTCTTGCTGATCCGGGTGTTCGTCGCGGCCTGGTCGATCTCCGCCGTCTCGTCGATGATCACGGTCGAGTTGCCGCTGCCCACTCCGAACGCGGGCGTCCCGGAGCTGTAGGCCGCGCGGACCATGTCACGGCCTCCGGTGGCCTGCACGAGGTCACACGAGGACATCAGGTACTGAGCCGCAGGGATGCTTGGGCGTTCGATGACCTGCAGCAGATCGGCGGGCGCGCCCTCACGGGCAAGCACCTCCCGCATGATGCGGACGGTCTCGATCGTCGTCTTCCGGCTCCGGGGGTGCGGAGAGAAGATCACCGCGTCTCGGCATTTCACCGCGAAGAGGGCGACTCCGGCCGGTGTGAGCTCGGGGTTGGTCGTCGGAATGAGCGACGCGATGACTCCGACTGGCTTCGCGTACTTGACGATCCCGCGCTCGGGCAACTCCTCGATGACCCCGATGCTCTTCTCACGGAGCACGTCCCGCAGGATGCCCATGATCTTGAACCGTTTGGACACCCGGCTGACGGGATCGCCAAGACGACTCTCGGCGACGCTCATCTCCGCGAGACGAGTGAACGTCGTCTCATTCGCCACGGCCCAAGCCATCGCCCGACAGAGCCTGTCGACCTGTTCCTGGGTGGCGGACGCGAACCGCGCTGAAGCAGCCCGTGCGCACGCGACCAGTACGTCCACGTTCTCGCGCTCTTCCTGAGTGATCTCCCGCGTGGCCATGGCGCTCGTCTCTCTCCAATACGCGCTCTTCGTCAGCGACGCCGCCCCGGCCTCGGGGAACGCCGCGCTCGCGACTATCGGTCGTCGTCTTGGTCGTCTGGAGTCGTCCGCCCTGTCGTCGCCTGCACCTGCTCCGGCGGCACGGGTGCGTCGCGCTCGAGCACCGCCAGCGCCTCCCGTGCCACGTCAAAGATCTGGTTCAGCGCCGACACGAGTCGCTCGCGCTCCGCTGCGCGCAGAAGGCGCTCGCCCCACCGCGAGAAACTCTGGTCAAGCAGTTCGAGGTCGATCGTCGCGGCGTTGACCAGGTTCGCGACGTCCTCCTCGTGGATGTACCGCACGCCGTCGCGCTCGATGCGGGCGTATGGGGCCTCCGCCAGCCACCTGCGCGAGTACGCGATGGGATCTTCCCCGGCCAACGACGGGAACGGGTAGTCCTCGTCGCCTGCCATCCACTCGATCCCCGCCTTCTCCTTCACTTTGCCTCCCATGAGGGTCCGAAGCGCCCACACCGTCCACCGGTCCAGCCGAGCGACATGTCGCTCACAGTCCGAGATAGATACGCCGGACCCGTGGATCGGACTGCAAATCCGCCGATGCCCCGGACAGGACGGTGCGCCCGTTCTCCAGGACGATGCATGTGTCCGCCACCGCGAAGGTGAGCTCCGCGTTCTGCTCGACGAGGAGGAGACCAACGCCCGTGGTCCTCAGCCGCGTGAGGACATCGGCGACCTCGTCCACCAGGACGGGCGCAAGGCCCATCGACGGCTCGTCCAGCACGATGAGCGTGGGCTGAGACATGAGCGCCCGCCCGATGGCCAACATCTGCTGCTCGCCACCGCTCAGGCCGCCCGCCAGCCCGCGCTGCCGAGCCTTCAGCTTCGGGAACAGCTCGTAGATGTCGCCGAGTCGGCTCCGCACCTCCGCGTCCCAGCGCTTTCGGTATGCCCCCATCAGGAGGTTCTGCTCCACGGTCAGCCCAGCGAAGACGTGGCGCCCTTCAGGGACATATCCGATTCCCGCCCATACGACCTGGTGCGACCGTGCGCGCATCAGATCTTTCGTGCCATACGTCAGACGTCCAGTCCGCCTGGGCACGAGGTCGAACATCGCTTTCAGGATCGAGCTCTTGCCGGCGCCATTCGCACCAATGATCGCCACGGAACCGCCTGGCGGGACGGAGAACGAGACCTCGCGGACGGCCTGAACGGCGCCGTAGAAGACGGATAGCGAGTCGACCACGAGTGCATCGACGGGCGCGACCGACTCCAAAGGCGCGGTCGTGTCGGTCATGCGATGGACGCCGAGGGTGACGCCGCGGAGGTGGGTTCGCGCCGGACGCGGTCGCGGCGGCCGAGATACGCCTCGATGACGGCGGGGTCTTGGCTGACGCGTGCGGGTTCCGAGTCGATGAGCAACCGTCCGAAGTTGAGCACCGTCACGCGATCGCACAGGGACATGACGAGTGACATGTTGTGTTCGATGAGCACGACGCTGATCCCCGAGCGACGGACGTCCCGGATGACATTCGCGAGTTCACGCACCTCGTCCGCGTTCAGGCCGGCCGCCGGTTCATCGAGGAGCAACACGCGCGGGCGGCTCGCGAGGGCCCGTGCGATCTCGAGCCGACGCTGCACGCCGTAGGGCAGTTCCCCAGGGAGGCGGTCGATGACCGAAGCCAGGCCCAGGTCGCCCAGAATCTCCAGCGCCCGACGCTTCGACTCGCGATCACGCGCGACCACCCGCCACGGCACTACCACGTACTCCCATAGGTGCGTGGCATCGCGGTGCGCCAACGCGACCAGGGTGTTCTCGAGAACCGTGAGCGAGCGAAACAGGCGCACGTTCTGGAACGTGCGCGAGACACCCATGCGCGCGAGCTGGTCCGCACGGCGTCTTGCGACATCGGCTCCGAGCACCTCCACCGCTCCGCCGTCTGGCCGGTAAAGCCCAGTGAGCACGTTGAAGAGCGTCGTCTTGCCGGACCCGTTCGGCCCCACGATGCCGTGTATGGCGCCAGGCGCCACCGCAATCGAGACGTCGTCGAGGGCCCTCACGGCGCCGAAGCGTTTGCTCAGCCGTTGGACGCTGATGATGGGACCGTCGCGCACGGCGTCCTCGTTCCCCACGGGGATGCGGCCAGCGTATGGAGCCACGTGTACCGCCTCGGCTCGGTCGCTGGAGCGAGCGAGCCGCCAGGCTCGGATGACCAGGCCTGCGAGACCCATCGGGGCCGCCACGACGACCGCCACCTGGAGCACGCCGTACCCGAGCTGCGCGTAGTTCTGGAAGTTGATCAGCAGCGACTGCACGACGCTCAGCAGAATCGCGCCCGCCGCAGAGCCGTAGATGCTTTGCCGGCCGCCGATCATCACCATCGCGAGCAGCTCGAACATCACGAAGATGCTGAACGTGTCGGGACTGACGTACCCGATGAGACCGGCATACAGGTTGCCGGCCAACCCGGCGAACAGCGCGCCGAGCGCGAATGCGGTAACGCGCGACGTTGCGACGTGGACACCGGTCGCCCCGGCCGCGACGTGGTCGTCGCGGATCGCCCGGAGCCGGAGCCCGAGCTCCGCGCCGCAGATGAACCCGGCGAACAGCAAGCCAAGGGCCAGGGCGGCCAGCAGCAGGAAGAAGTACCGATGGTCGGTGTCAAACGCGAACCCGAGTACTCCGGGAGCCGGGATGTTGGAAATGCCGGCTGCGCCGCCGAGCAACGGCGCGTTGGACACGAAGCTGCTGAATGCGATCGCCAGGCCGAGAGTCACGATCCCGAGGTAGTGGGACTGCATCCGCAGCGCGGGAAGCCCAAGCACGACGCCGGCCAGGAGCGTGAGCGCGATGCTCGCCGGCAGCGTCGTCCAGAAGTTCCAGTGGTACAGCGTCGTCAGGACGGCAGTCGAATACGCGCCGACTCCGAACAAGGCGATCTGGGCGAGGTTCGTCTGTCCTGCGATCCCCTGGGTCAGCGACAGGCCGACAGCGAGAATCGCGAAGACGATGGCGACGTTGAGCGCATGGATCTGGTAGCCATTGAGCCCCTCGGACCCCACCGTGGCGATTGCCAGGACGGCCACCCAGAGGAGCCAACGCGGCATCTTCATGCGCGGCTGATCGTCTGCTCACCGAAGATGCCGGTGGGCCGAAGCGTGATCAGCAGAGCGAACGTGACGAACGTCACGACCTCGCCATACCCCTGGAAGACGCCGGCCGCGAGCGAATCGATCAGGCCGATTGCCAGACCGCCCACGATCGCGCCTTGGATGCTGCCGAAGCCGCCGAGCATGGCGGCCGCGAAGGCCCTGATGCCGAGCGACACGCCAACGGTGGGTTCGACGTAGAGCAGCGGCGCGGCAAGGTTCCCGGCGACGGCCGCGAGGCCGGAACCGATCGCGAACGCCACGGCGTTCATGCGGCCCACGTCGATCCCCATCGCGGACGCCGCCTGGAAGTCCATGGCCGATGCCTGCATCGCGAGCCCCAGCTTTGTCCGCCCCAGAAACTGATACAGACCGATCGCGATGGCGCCCGCGGCCGCGAGCACGATCAGGTCGTAGGGCTGCACCAGAATCCCTGAGACATCTATCGGGGCCGCAGCGATGGGCATCCGAACGGCCTGACCGGCCGGACCCCACACGATGATCGCGACGCTCTCGAGGACGATCCCGAACCCGAGCGTCCCGATGAGCATGAGGTCGAGGTCCTTGTTCTCGAGCGGCCGGAGCACCCGCTCCATGCCGACACCCACGCCGGCCGTGAGGAGCGTGGCGACGACGAGGGCAACGACGAACGGCCAGTGCAGGCCGAGAATCATGCTCGTGCCGAGGTACGCGCCGAGCATCAGCACGTCGGCGTGGGCGAAGTTGACGAGCGCCATCGTGCGGTAGATCAGGCTGAAGCCCAGCGCCACCAACGCGTAAATGGCCCCGAACGTCAGACCCCCCACCACCGTCTGGACGAATACCTCCACGCCGGGCTCCGTCTAGCGACTCTCTGGACGAACGAGGCGAGACGGGCCGGCGCCGAGCGGACGGATCACAGATCGCGACGACCAGGG
>JAKAAV010000321.1 GCA_021802185.1 Chloroflexota bacterium
GCGGGATCTGCGACGAAGGCGAGCTGGCGCTGAACAGCAGGACGAACAGGCCGGTCGAGCCGGCGGCCTGCTGCGCGTTGTCCCGGACGTACGCCGTCGTGGAGTAGACGGCGGCAACGGCGGCGAGCCCCAGCACCGCGATCAGGATGAACAGCCGCACGCTCAGGATGTGATCGCCGAACTCCTTGTCGGCGATCACGCGCCAGCCTCCTCCAAGGCGTCGGGGCCGCCGCTGCGCGAGCCCGGCGTCCGCCTCGTCGAGCGGCGCGCCGGGAAGGCCCTCAGGCTGCGCCGTCATCGCCCGGGCCCTCCTTCGCGAAGTACCGCATGTAGATCTCGTCGAGGTCGTCGCCGATGCGGCGGAGGTGCCAGACCGCGATCCCGCGCGCGGACAGCTCGGCCGCGAGCCGGCCCTGCAGCGCCCGGGCACCGGTCACGCGCCAGAGGCGCGGGTCGTGCGGGTCCGGCACGACCTCGCGAACGCCGTCGATCGACATGAGCGCCGGTTCGACCTCCTCGGCCGATCCCTGCGCGCCCACTTCAAGCTGGAGCGTTTCGCCGCCCATCTGTTCGGCCAGCCGGCGCATCGTGCCCTGGGCCACGACGCGGCCGCCGACGAAGATCGCGACGCGGTCGCAGACCTGCTGGACCTGGTGCAACAGGTGGCTCGAGAGCAGCACGGCCGCCCCGCGTTCGCGGGCGATCGACGCGATCAGGTCGAGCACCTCGGCGACCCCCGCCGGGTCGATCGCCGTCGTCGGCTCGTCGAGCACGACCACGGACGGGTCCTTCACGAGCGCGTCGGCGAGCCCCAGCCGCTGCCGCATGCCCCGGGAGTACGTCTCGACCGCGCGGTCCGCCACGTCCAGCAGCCCGACCTGGTCCAGCAGCGCGTCCAGCCGGGCCTCGACGTCCCTGGCGTCGATCCCGTTCAGACGCGCTGTGTACCGCAGGTTCTGCCGGCCGGTCAGCGCGCCGTAGAAGCCCACGTCGTCGGGCATGTATCCGACGCGACGCTTCACCTCGAGCGGGTCGCGCGTCGGATCGAAGCCGGCCACCTCGGCGTGCCCTTCCGTCGGCTCGGACAGGCCAAGCAGCATGAGGATCGTCGTCGTCTTGCCTGCGCCGTTCGGACCCAGCAGCCCGAAGACTTCGCCGGGTCGCACGTCGAGGTTCAGGTGGTCGACGGCGAGGACGTCGCCGTAGCGTTTGGTGAGGCCGCGCGCGCGGATGACGGAGGGGGATCCTGCGCGGTCGGCGCGGTCGACTTGTTCGGCGCGGTCGGCGCGGTCGGCGCGGTCGACTTGTTCGGCGCGTCCGGCGCGGTCGGCGCGGTCGGCGCGGTCGGCGTGCGGTCCGCGTTCGGTGCGGACTCCGCGACCCGCACGATCGCCGCGGCTCGTCTTCGAGCGCATCTCAGCGCCGGCCGTACCGCCGGAAGACCCAGCCGAGGCCGACGAGCACGATCGCGATCAACGCAAGCCCGACGAACCCCCAGAGCGGCGAGGTCTGGACCGTCGTCCGGATGTCGACGTTCTGGCTCGCGCCGCCGGAGCTGGCCGTCATCGTGACGTCGTAGTCGCCGGTCAGCGCGTTGCTCGCCGGGTGGATCGTCGCCGTGACGTTCTGGCTGTCGTTCGGCTGCAGGGACGCGATCGCGGACGGGGAGAACGTCACGTTCCAGCCGGTCGGCGGCGTGGACGTGAGCGTGACATCCGTGAGCGGGACGGTCCCGTTGTTCGTGACGACCAGCGTGACCGTGCCCGTCCCGCCCGAGGTGACGGTCGCGTTGAGCACCTGGTTCGGCGTGCTCAACGAGAGGCTGGGGGAGCCGGTGACGTCGGCCTCGAGCTGGGCGGTCGCGGTCTGCGAACCGGCGGCCACCGTGACCCGGATGGGGTAGGCGCCGGCGGTGGCCGAGCTCGGGGGAGTGACGGTGACGGTCAGGGTATCCGTGCTGCCGCCGGCCACCGTGTCCGTCAGCGCCTGGGCGTTGCTCGAGGGGTGGACCGCGACCTGCCAGCCCGCGGGGCCCTGGCCCTGCAGCGTGAACGTCTGCTGCTGCGTCCCGTTGTTCTCGAGCGTGAGGCTGTAGCTGAACGTGCTGCTGGCCGTGCCCGAGAGCTTCGCGAAGTCGGTGGTGAGCTTCACGCCACCGCCCGAGCCGGCCGCCTGAATCGTCACCGTGATCGGCAGGGTCCGCGTCCCCTCGGACGCCGTCGCGGTGACCATGATCGTGTGGGTGCCGGTCGCGTCCTGCGGGACCTTGACCGACAGCTGGACGGGGGGCGGCGTCGCGCCGGCCGCCGTGTAGACGGCGTCGATCGTGTTGCCGCCGCCGGTCAGGCTCGCCGTCCAGCCGGCCGGCGTCCCCGAGACCGCGAGGTCGACTCGCTCCGGGGCGGGCGTGGTCACGTTGAGGTCGAACGTGACCGTGCTCCCGGCCTCCACGGTGACCGCGGGGTACGGCGTCGTGATCGCGAACGACGCCGCGGCGACGGCACCGGGAGAGAGGGCGGCAAGGAGCAGGAGCACGCTCAGGGACAGGGACGCCAGGCGGCCTCGTGTCATCGTTCCCTCGTCAGCTTGCTACCCGGACGCCTCCGCCCGCGGCAGGACGCGGACATCGGAGCCGGCGCACGAGGCGTCCCCGAGTCCGGGGTAGCCCGCGCTGCGTACGTTGCACGGCGTCCTGCTCGCGAACAGTGCGAGATGTTCGATGCCGCGCCTGTCGATGGTCCCGCGCCCGGATGGCGCGCGGGCTGCGCAATGATGAAGAAACCGTAACAGGTGGCGGCGTCTGACGTGGCCATGTCGCGACACGCGGGTCTATCCTGTCGCGCGGGGGAGTAGCTCAACGGTCAGAGCAGGGCTCTTATACAGCCCCGGTTGGTGGTTCGAATCCACCCTCCCCTACCAGCCCTTCCGGTATGCGAATCGCGGGGGGGCAAGGCTGGCTCCAGCTCCCAGGCCTCCCGGTTCGTGGTCACGAAGCCTTGATCACCGAACCGGAACGGGCCCGCGCGTTCCGCTCGTCGACCTGGGCGCGCGCTGGCAGGACGCCTACGAGCGGTCAGCGGGCTGTGTCGGCGTGCTGCACACGTGGCTCGGCAGCGCGCTCGAGGACGCGCTCGAGGACGCGCTCGAGGACGGGGCGCCGAAGATCAGCGCCGCCGACCTGCGCGACGCCAGCCTGCCGGCACCCTACCTCGCGCAGATCCTCGAGGAGGCGCGCTCGGGCGAGGACTACGACGCCCGCGACGACGCCGTCCGCCGGGACCTGCGGCGCACGCTCGGCCTGACCGGGACAAGGTGGGACCGCCGACCGGCGGAGGCGAGCCAACGGGAGGATCCTCAGCCTGCGCCGCCAGGCGCAACGGAAGATCCCGCCGACTCCGCGCCCCGCCGGCAGGTCCGGCGTCCCGGCGAACGGAGGCCGAAGCGCGACC
>JAKAAV010000322.1 GCA_021802185.1 Chloroflexota bacterium
GGAGACGGGTTCGCCGCGCGACCGAACCCAGAAGTACGCCAGGTCGTCGGTCTCGTCCACGCGCCGGACGAGGTCCGCGTTGTACAGCTCGGAGCTCGCGTCGATGATGCGCGTGTCCTCGGGCATCACCATCCTGCTGTGGCACCTCCCTGCGGCGGGATGACGCGCCCGCCGTCGGCGGGGCCACGCGCCCGCCGTTCGCCGATGCGCCCAGTGTAACGTCGGGCTATCCCGCGGGCAGCAGCCCCGCCCCTCGGACGGGCTCGACGGCGAACACCCGCGGCGTCAGCCCGGTCCGCGCCGGGTACTCCGAGAGGACCGCCTCCCGGAGGCGGTCCTCGGCTCCGCGCTCCACGAGCGTGACCGTGCAACCGCCGAATCCCGCGCCGGTCATCCGCGAGCCGATGACGCCGAGGGTCGACAGCGCGATCTCCACCATCGCATCGAGCTCGGGCGAGCTGACCTCGTAGAGGTCCCGCAGCGACTCGTGGCTCTCGACGAGGCACCGCCCCACCGTCTCGAGATCGCGAGCCTCGAGTGCCGCCACCGTGCGAAGGACGCGCTCGTTCTCCCGCACGACATGCTCGCACCGGCGAAACGTCTCCTCGTCGAGCCTGCCGCGGATCGACGCGAGCATGTCGGGCGTCACGTCGCGCAGCGCCCGGATCGACGGGTCGGACTCGGCGAGCACGGCGACGGCCGCCTCGCACTGCGCGCGCCTCGCGTTGTACTGCGACGCGCTGAGGCGCCGCGGCGATCCGGTGTCGCAGACGACGATGCCGCAGCGCTCGAGCGGCAGCGGCACGGGACGCCAGTCGAGCGTCCGGAAGTCGAGCAGGATCGCCTCGCCGTCACGCCCGAGTGCCTCCGCCGCCTGGTCCATCAGGCCGCAGTTCACGCCGACGTACCGGTTCTCGGCGCGCTGGCAGAGCCGGGCGAGCGTCATCGGGTCGACGCCGCCGCCCGGCGGCTCGGTGAGGGCCCAGGCGGACGCGAGCTCGATCGCGGCCGAGGACGACAGGCCCGCGGACGTCGGGATCGTGCTGCCGAGCACGCCGCGGAAGCCGCGCGTCGGCACGCCCGCCTCCCCGAGACTCCACGCGGTGCCCGCGACATAGTCGATCCACCGTCCGTGCGCCGATCCGATCGCGTCGAGGTCGAACGCAGCTCGTTCGCCGGATTCCGCGAGGGTGATCTCGACGCGCGAGTCGCCGGACGGCACGAGCGCGATCCGGAGCTCGAGGTCGATCGCCGCGGGGAGGGCATACCCGTCGTTGTAATCGGTGTGCTCGCCGATGAGGTTCACCCTCCCGGGAGCCCGCACGATTCGGACGCGGTCGGGGTGTGCCGCGGCGCTCGGCTCGACGTCGGCGAGCGCGATCCGCAGTGCGTCGGTTCGCGCAGGGACGGCCGGGCCGCCCGGGCCGGCAGTGACGCCCGGGCCGGCAGTGACGCCCCGGCGGGCAGTGACGCCCGGGGCGGGGGTCGCGGTCGCGTCGCGAGACTCGGACGGGTCGAAATCGGCGGCCAGGTATGTGTCTCCAGTGGTGCGGTGCCCGCGGTGATCGGGTGGCGGGCTGCCTCGATCGCCTCGCCATGTACCGGGAGACGCGGGCCCAGGCCTCTAGCGTACGACGTCCGTCGGATGCGCCGTAGACTCGGCCGGCGCCGCGACCGGCGCCACGACGGGCACATGCAGGGGGGAAGCGCGGATGCAGCCAGCACGGGAGTGGCCGAAGGCCGAGCTCGTCCTCGACGCGCACGCGCGCCTGGGCGAGGGGCCTGTCTGGGATGACGTCGCCGGGGTGGTCGCCTGGGTCGACATCCTCGCGCCCGCCGTCCACGTCTACCGCCCATCCGACGGCTCCGACCTGCTGATTCCCGTCCCGTCGCCGGTCGGGGCGATCGCGCTCCGCGAGCGCGGCGGGTTCGTGCTCGCCCTCGAGGATGGCTTCTGGCTGCGCGATCCCGACGGGACGATGCGATTCCTCGCGCCCGTCGAGGCGGACGACCCGTCGATCCGGATGAACGACGGCGGCGTGGACCCGGCCGGCCGGTTCTACTGCGGGACGATGGCGTACGACGAGCGGCCGGGAGCCGCGTCGCTGTACCGGCTGGAGCCGGACGGGCGGCTCGAGCGGATGTTCGGCGGCGCGACGATCTCCAACGGGATCGACTGGAGCCCGGACGGGCGAACATGCTGGTACATCGACACGCCGACGCTCGGCGTCGACCGGTTCGACTACGACCGCGCAACGGGCGCGCTGGCGAACCGGCGCCGGGTCATCACGATCCCCGACGGCGAGGGCTTCCCCGACGGGCTGACGGTCGACGCCGAAGGCGGGGTGTGGGTCGCGTTCTGGGGCGGATGGTGCGTGCGCCGGTACCTGCCCGACGGAACGCTCGACCGCGTCGTCGAAGTGCCGGCGGCACAGGTGACGAGCTGCACGTTCGGCGGCGAATTGCTCGACGAGCTGTACGTCACGACGGCCTGGAACGGCCTGTCGGCCGCCGACCGGGACGAACAGCCGCACGCCGGTGGTCTGTTCCGGACGCGGCCCGGGGTGCGGGGACTCCGGGCGCGACGCTTCGGGGGGTAGGGAGCGGTGCGCGGCGCCGCGTCCGCGCGACGCTTTCGAGGCTGAGCGGCAGAAGCTCGCGCCGCGTCCGCGCGACGCTTTCGAGGCTGAGCGGCAGAAGCTCGCGCCGCGTCCGCGCGAGGCTTCGCGGGCGAAGGAGCGAATCGCCCGGCCGTTACACGAGCTCGGGGCGCTCCCACTCCCTGCCGAGCACGTGCCGGTCGAGGAACGCGAGGACCGTCGCATACCACAGCCGGGAGTTCTGCGGCTTCAGCACCCAGTGGTTCTCGTCGGGGAAGTACAGGAACTTCGACTCGACGCCGTGCCGCTGCAGGTCCGTCCACAGCTGGAGCGCCTCGCTGATCGGCACCCGGTGGTCGAGCTCGCCGTGGATCACGAGCATCGGCGTCCGGAACGAGCCGATCGCCTGCGACGGGCTCTGCTCGAGGTACCGGTGCGCGTCCTCGTACGGATTCCCGAACTCGAACTCCCACCAGTTGCCGTCGTCGGTCGTGCCGTGGAAGCCCCGGAGCTCGTACAGGCTCGCGTGGGTGATGATGCACCGGAAGCGGTCGCCGGCGTGCCCGGCCACCCAGTTCGCCATGTAGCCGCCGAACGACCCGCCCATCAGGGCCTGCCGCCGCTCGTCGATGTCCGGCCGCGCGATCGCCGCGTCCACAGTCGCGATCATGTCCGTGAACGGCGCCTCGTTCCAGCGGCCCCAGCCGCGCTGCACGAACGCCTGCCCGTAGCCGAGCGAGAAGGCGGGATCCGGGAGCAGGACGGCGTAGCCGCGCGCGACGAGGAGCTGCGAGTTCCAGCGCCAGTGCCACCCGTCCGTCCACGACCCGAGCGGTCCGCCGT
>JAKAAV010000323.1 GCA_021802185.1 Chloroflexota bacterium
GCGGGACGGCGCGTGTCGGCGGGGCGTCGGCCGTTGCGCGAGAGTCCGCCCGGACAGACGGGGCCGTAGTCCGGACCTCCGCCTGGGCCTCCATTTCGATCGTCGCGGCGGGCCTCGCCGGCATCCCCGTCGTCGACGCGATGGCGGTCAGTGGGGTGACCGGCCTCGCGTGCGGCCTGGTCCTCGGCGCGCTGACCGGCGCGATGCTGTCGTGGTTCGCCGGAGCCGCGCTCTTCGGTGGGCTCGCCGCCGCCGCCTGCAACGTCACGCGCCGGCGCGCCACGATCCTCGCGACGCTCCCGTCTGTGCGCGGGCTGAGGCGTCGCGGTCGCCGTCGGCAGTCGCCTCCGAGACGCCGCCGCTCGAGCTGAACGCCGCGCCGCCCGCTGGCCTGGAAGGGTAGGATCGAGGCCGGCCGACGTGGGGGAATGCCCCGGCAGGACGTCGAGGCAACTTCGCCCGCGGGAGGCCGCTGGGCGAACGGTCCGGAAGTTCGCGCCTGTGACCGAGCGGGAGCGGGTGACGCAGTGGGAGGTGTGACAGTGCAGACGGAAACTCGAGGGCGCCGACTCGTGGCGGGGCTGGCTGTGCTTGCGACCGTGGCAGCGACTGGCTGCGGCGCGGCCGCGACCGGGGCGCCGGCTGCGTCGACCGCCCCTGCCTCCAGCTCCGCCCCCGCCAGCCTGTCCGCGAGCCCGGCGGCAGCCCCCTCGGTCGCCTCGGCCGCGCCGGTCGCTTCGCCGGGAGCGGGCGCGAGTACGGCGGTGGCAACAACCCCCATCAAGGTCGCGCTCGTGGCTCCGAGCTCCCGCAGCGACCTCAGCTGGACGCAGTCGATGGTCGCGGCGCTGCAGAGCCTCGACAAGAGCGACAACCTGCAGATCGCGATCTCGGACAACCAGTTCGTCGTCGCGGACGCGGGCACGATCATCCGGCAGTACGCGTCCGAGGGCTATGGCCTGATCATCGCCCACGGCTCGCAGTACGGCTCGACGATCCAGCAGCTCGCGCCGCAGTTCCCGAAGGTGTCGTTCGCCTGGGGCACGGCGGGCTCGACGTTCAACCTGCCCAACGTCTTCGCGTACCTCGCTGCCGCAAACGAGGGTGGCTACGTGGAGGGCGCGATGGCCGCGATGCTGAGCAAGTCGCACGTGCTCGGCGCGATCGGTCCGATCGCCGCCGGCGACGACAAGCTGTTCATCGACGGGTTCGCGGCCGGCGCGAAGGCGGTCGACCCCACGGTCACGATCCACCCCGTCTACACCGGTTCCTACAGCGACGCGAGCCTGTACGCCACGGCGGCCAAGACGTTCGTGGCCGGCGGAGCCGACGTGCTGGCAGGGACCACGCAGGCGTCGTCGGGCGCGATCGGAGTTGCGCGCCAGAACGACCTGGCGTGGTTCGGCAACGACTGGCCGATGGAGTCGCTCGCGCCGAAGAACGTGGTGGCGACCGAGGTCTACAACTGGGCGCCCGCGCTCCACCAGATGTTCACGGAGATCCGGCACGGGACGCTCGGAGGCGCCACGTACTCGATCACGCTCGGGAATGGCGGCGAAGTGATCCAGTTCAACTCCGGCTACAGCCTCCCGGCGAACGTCAGGGCGAAGGCCGACGCGCTGATCAGGGACATCACCGCCGGGAGCCTCACGCCCCCGCAGTGACGACGCCCACCCACACGGTCCGAGCGGGACGCCGAGAGGTACCGGCGCGCGTCACGCGGCCGACGCGTGACGCGCGACGAACCAAGGATGTCCCCGCTCGAGCCCTCCGACGCCGCCTGACGTCGGTCCGCCGGCGCCGCCTCAGCCCGCTGCGCCGGATGCCTGCGTCGCGACTCCCCCGCCGTCGCCGACCGCATTCCCGGCCTCGCGCTTCTCGACCCCCTGTCCGTCCGGCGCACCCGAAGCCGGGCTCGCTCGCCGCGCGGCCTCGACGTCGAGCTGGCGGATCCACTCCCGCCCTCGGACGTCAACAGGGATCTTGGTCAGCACCGACATGGCACGCTCCGAGCTCAGCAGGGTGGTCCCGACGCACGCGGCGGGTGGGTCGTGAACAGGCTCCGCGATCGGCCGTCACGGTCTCGAATCGTCCTCCCGCAGACGTCCCCGTCCAGCGGGATTTCCGTCCTATCGCGACCCGGACCATTCGCGAAGACCGCGACCGGCAATGCCGGCCGCGGCCATGACGCGCGCCGGTCAGCTGATGGTGGCGATCACGGGTTCGCGGCGATCAGGGCCGCGTAGTTGCTCAGCGTTGCGTAGTTCCCGGACAGGAGCTGCGTCTCGTTCATCCAGACGAAGCCCTGCAGTCCCCACTTGACGGCCTGGCCGACCGTGAACTGCATGTCCGACGCGGAGCCGTTCCCCGTGTTCTCGCCGTAGAGCTGCAATCCTCGCTGACTCGCAAGGTAGGCGAGGTAGCCGATGGGCGTCCGCTGCGTCGGGTCGCTCGAGCTGTCGTTGCCGTACGGGCAGTCGAGCCAGGTCGAGTCGAGCCAGACGTTCGGGTCCGAGATCGCCTGGGCGTGCGCGGTGTAGTCGTGCGCGGTCTGGATCTCGCCGTTGATCTCCTGCGAGCTCGCACCGTTCAGGTTGTCCGCGATCGCGGCGGAGATGCCCGACGGCCGCGCGCCGAACCCGGGTTCCAGGACGATGAGCGGCCCGGCGTAGCTCGCGCGGAGCGTCGCGATCTGCCACTGCAGGTAGCTCGTCAGCGAGCCGTCGTACCAGTTCCAGAACGTCTGCGCCTCGCCGTTCGGAGATGCCTGGCCCGGCAGCCAGCCGGGTACCGGGTCCGACGCCTGCGCTCCGGCGCTCCAGGCCCAGTACGTGTTCGCGTGGCCGTTGTAGCCGTTGGGCGGGAAGCCCAGCTCGCCATAGTGGCCGCCGCCGATGCGGACGGCCGCGAAGTTCGTCCCGAAGACGCTGAAGACGTGGGCGATGTACGCCGCCATCTTCTGGCGCATCGTGGCGTTCCACACGAAGTCGGCGTCCGCGCCCGCGCTGTCGACGTACGCGTCGCCGTACTGGTCGACGTAGTAGCTGTTCGCGTAGGTGTGCAGCCAGGCCGGGTCGTACTGCACGCCGAGCGAGAGGATGATGTTGAAGCCGGCGACGCGGTCCGCCGCGATGATGGCGGCGATCGACTGCTCGTAGCTCGTCGAGAAGGTGCCCTCGCTCGGCTCGTCGGCGCCCCAGTTCAGGCTCACCATCTTCGTCGTGATGCCGGCCGCGGCCTCGGAGCCGTTGCTGCTCGTCCCGTTGCCGATCAGACCCCATCGGACGTTGGCCGCTGCCGGAGCGGTCGGAGTGGGGGTGGGGGCAGGCGTCGGGGTCGAGGTCGGCGCCGGGGTGGGCGACGGAGTCGACGTCGGCTGAGGGGTGGGAGAAGGAGTCGAGGTGGCTACCGGCGTCGGCGAAGGCGTGGCAGAGGGCGA
>JAKAAV010000004.1 GCA_021802185.1 Chloroflexota bacterium
CCTCACGATAGCCCCTGTACTGGCCGCGCACACGAGGTCGTCTGGCGCGAGCGGGCGGATCGAGTCGAGAACCTTGAACTGCTCGTTCCGGACCGCCTCGGGGGTGCTGCCGGAGGGGGGCTCCATGGCGAGCAGGCTCACGACCTGCAGGCGGCTGCGTGACGACCGGATCGAAGCTACCTGAGCAGCAGCACGCCGCTCACGATCACGACGAGATGGAACGCGATGAAGCCGGTGTACACCATCCGGTTGGCATAGCCGCGTCTGATCAGCCAGGCATCCGGGGCCACGCCGCCGATCAGTTCGCGAGCCACGATCACCCAGACGATCGCCGGCCAAGTCGCGGGGCTACCGATCGAGGCGGTCGCAATGGCAACCGCGCCGAGGGCGACGAGGTCGAGCCCGAAGGTCGCCTGCCAGTCGACCAACGCCTTGAACTCCGTCGTCTCCGCTGAGGCGTTCCAGCCGGTGAGAACCCGCCTGAACTGGTTCTGATTGATCCAGGGTAGAAAGCGGATGCCCATCAGGACGTAGACGGCACCGACAACCCACATCCACTCTCTCATCGGGCGGCACCTCGAGCGCCAGCACTACTCTCGCCCATGCTTCTTCCCCCACTTTCGTAGTCAGTGTCGTTCGGAGTCGCGGGCAGGCGGGGGGACGATCCCGCGGAGCGGGCGGCCCGTTCGATCTCGGCCATCGCCGCCAGGACCAGGTCCTCACGCCACGCCCGCCCGATCACCTGGACCCCCACCGGCAGTCCGGCAGTCCCACGCTCGGCGCGGCAGGCGAGCCGGTCGACCCGGTCGCGCCCGGCGACGCGATCGCTCTCCTCGCCGGACTGCACGCGAGTGACCGGGACCGTCCCGGCCGGGAGGCCGAGCAGGTTGGCCAGGTACACGTAGGAGCCGGCGTCGAAGAAGTCCACGGCCGTCCCGTGCGGTGTCGCGACCAGCCCGTACGTCGGGCAGAGGACCACGTCGATCCCGGCCTCGTCCCAGGCAGCCATCAGCTCGGCCCGCAGCCGGCGGCGGTCCTCGAGCCGCTGGAAGTACTCGTGCGGAGTGACCGGGATCGGGCAGGCGACGAGACGCGCGATCCGGACCTGTCCGGCGCTCCTCATGCCGGCGCCGACCACCCACTTCAGAGGCACCGGCAGGCTCGCCGCCAGGAAGTTCTGCCTGAGCGCCGGGACCAGCTTCTCACCCCGGGTCGCCCGGCGTTCGGTTCGCAGGCCGCCGGCCCCGATCAGCTGGACCATGAGGCGGGTGACCGGCTCGCCGTCCGGCGCGCGGATCTCGACGACCTCGTGGCCTGCGCCGGAGAGACCGGCGGCGGCTTCCCTGATCGCACGCCGGATTGCCGGCGATGGGCTGAAGAAGCCATTGTCCTCGAACCAGCCGACCCGGAGCGGGCGAGAGGAGGGAGGATCGACCCAGGGGACGGGCGGAAGCCCTTGGTCGAAGGCCTCCTGGCCCGGCGCCGCCAGCACCCGCATCGCGAGCACGAGGTCCTCGACGTTGGCGGCGATCGGCCCCGGCTGCGGCACGATCGCCTCCTGCGCCGAGAACAGCTCGCCGGGCTTGTCGAGCATGCTGAGCCGGTTGGCCGTCGGCTTGAGGCCGGTGACGCCGCAGAAGGCCCCCGGCGTCCGGATGCTGCCGCCCATGTCGCCGCCGAGGCCGAGACTGCTGCCCCCATAGGCGATCACCGCGGCCTCCCCGCCCGAGCTGCCGCCCGGTGAGCGGTTCAGGTCCCAGGGATTGTTGGTGCGACCGAAGGCGGGGTTGTCGGCGTCGTTCTGGAGCAGCAGCTGGGACACGTTCGTCTTGCCGAGGACGATGGCGCCCGCGCGCCGCAGCCGTGCGACCAGCGGTCCATCCGAATCCTCGATGCGGTCCCTTCGCTGAGCGAGGCCGAGCGTCGTCGCCAGCCCACGGACGCGCCACTGGTCCTTGACGGTGATGGGAACGCCGTGGAGCGGGCCCGGCTCGCGACCCGCCGCCAGCTCCGCGTCGGCGCGGTCGGCTTCGGCGCGCGCGAGGTCGAAGCGGCGCTGGACGACGGCGTTGACGAGAGGGTCGACCTCCTCGATCCGCTGGATGCACGCCTCGACCGCGCTCCGCGCCGTTATCTCTCCGCGCCGGATCGCACCGGCAACTGCGGCAGCGCCCGTGTTCGGCGCAACCCCGGCTCTTGTCAGTTCCATGTCCGGCCTCCTCAGTCGCCTACCTGGAGCAGCCGTGCTGGTTTCATCTCGACTTACCTCCTTTCTTCCGCTTCGGACGCGAGCGGGGACATCGCGCCTTGCCCGGTCTGCTCCCCAGCGTGTCGACAAGCCCTGAAAGGAGCCCGCGCAGCCAGGCCGTGCGTCACCACCGATCCGGCCCGCGAGCGGTCCTCCCGAGTCGCGATCCCCCGCCGAGCGGCCGATCGGACCTGCGTCGTTGCCGACCGGCGGCTCGCGGCTACCCCTCGTAGTGCATGAGCACCATGGCCACGAGGATGAGCAGGAAGGCTGCCAGCTGGATCAGCGTGTAGCGCCGCACCTGCCCGATGAGCCGCGCCTGTTCCTCGGGCGTCGCGGCGCGGGGGATCCGCGCGACGGCCGGCGTCAGGACCCATTCGCCGAAGGCGAAGAGCCCCACGGCCAGCAGCAGGGAGGCAAGCCAGGTGAGCCCGTAGGCGGTGCCGACCAGGGCCGAGGGGCTCTGCACCGGGCCGAAGACGGTGCCCCGCAGCGCGCCGAGCACGATCGTTGCGACAGCCGCTCTTGGCTCGGTCCGCGCGGCGATCGGCCCGATCCGCTGCCCGAGCTCGCGCTGGCCGGCCGGCGACATCGCCATCACGGCCGGCATCAGGACGAAGTCGGTGAACAGCGTCGACCCGAACCAGAAGATGGCGAACAGGATGTGGAGCCACTGGACGCTCGCCTCGAGCCAGATCATCGTTCCCTTCCCTCCTCGCTACGCATCCCCGGGCCAATAGTCGCGTCCACCGCTCCTCGTCCCGGAGGTCGCCGCGACCGGCACGTTGCGGTCGCGGCGATGCTCCCGTGGCTTGTGTGGCGGGCTGAGAGGAGCCGCAACGTCAGCAGGATCGCCATGGCCACGGCCACGGCACCTTGACCGGGACGAAGACCGACGGCCGCCCTTCAGGACCGGCACCGCTCCTCACACCGCGACGGCTCTTCAGGTGAGGTACAGACGACCCCCGTATGGAGTCGACTGGTCGTGGAGTCAGCCCCCCGCAGGCCGAGGCTCGCTGCCATCGCCGGCAGGTAGCGCGGCCCCGTCGGCGGGGAAGACCGCGCCGCAGGCGATGACCCACACGACGAAGAGGCCGGCGCCGAGCGGGAAGTTCATGGGTCCGCCCGGAGCAATGAAGCCCGACGTGCCGACGATCGTGACGGTCTCGACCGTCTGTTCCACCACGAGCAGGACGGTCAGCCACCCGAACCACGACGGCGGCGTGTTGTCGTGGCGCATCCACGCCCAGGCGATCGGCGCGGCGAAGAGGAGGACGCCGGCGGTCAGCATCGGCCCGACGTACGCCGTGACATCGAGGAGCGTTCGCGCGGTGCGGGGGTCGAGCTGATCGGGGTGCAGCGCGGGGGCGACGGACAGCACCTGCCACACCGTCTGCGCCATGATGTAGGCGGCGCCGCCGAGGAGGAGCACGTCGCGAGCCGCGCCGCGGATCTGGCGGCGGAGCCACGCCACCAGGACCCCGAACGGCAGCAGGGCGATGATCGTGAGCCATGCCGAGGCCCGGATCGCGGCGCCATCGCCGCGGAAGTACGCGATGACCTGGTCGCCTGTCGCGTTGACATCGGGTGGCCGGGCTCCGACCACCAGATGTCCCACGATGAGCAGGACGGCGAATGCAACCGCGGCGAGCAACGGCCACCGTCGCCAGAGACCGCTTTCAGAGACGGCGCCCGTCGAACGAGCCGCATTCGCCTGTGCGGACATTGGGCTGGTCACTGTGAGATCTCCTGTCTTCCCCCGGCTAGATCGCGAGACGGGCTGCCCGCACCCAGCGGAGCGGCGTGTGACCGTCAGCTGCCGCAGGTCAGGCTGACGTCGTCAATAGAGACCGAGACGTCTCCGCTCGGCAGCATGGTGAAGTGCGCGGTCACGTGGTAGAGGATCGTGCTGCCGTCGGACCCGGTGGCCCGGATCGTCCCGGTGAACGTCGAGTTCGCGTTCTGACGGTTCAGGTTGATGTTGCCCCAGAAGGTCGCGTGGCCGACGTAGGTCACCCCGGTGCCCACGTCGTACGCCGACTGGCTGTCTTCTTCGGTGAACGTGCCCCACACCTCGTCACTGGCTAGGAAGTAGGTCACGTGGTTGACGACGGACGAGGTCTCGCTGATGTTCACGGTGTCGCCGTTGCACGGGTTGACCTGGGTATCTGTCTGGTACCCGTGGGACGTGTCGGTGAAGGACTGTGTGTGGTCGCCGCCCGCGGCAGCCACCGGGGCAGCCACGGCGAGAGCGAGGATGAGGCCTGCGAGGAGGCCGGGGCGACGCATCCAGAAGGCTCCTTTTCGGTGGTTCAGTCATTGGGGACGCTATGGGACGTCTTCTTCGAGCCCTCCCTCCCTTCCGCCGCTGCTGGCTGGCTGGCTCGCCTCCATGTCCTGCCCATCGGGCAGGTCCTGCTCGGCCCGCGCCAGCTTGGCGGCGGCGACCTCGAGCAGCGGGCCCACCGTCTCCGGCGCAACGCCCAGACATGTGGCGATGAGCTCGCGATCCGCGCCGAGCGCGTCCAGCCGAAGCGCAAGGGCGTGGATCGGCGACAGTTTCTCGAGCGCCGGGTTGGGCTGCATGGGCGGCACGCTAGGGAAGCCGACCGGGATGGCGCGTCAGTAGCCGGCTACTGGTTCCGCCCGCCGCGACCACTGGGGAGCCGGCGACAGCTTGCCAAGGGAACGACGCGACGGTGCGTCCAGGATGCTGCTTCGCGCCTGGACGGCGTCCCCTCGCGACTACCGAGAGGCGTGCTGCCCGGTTCCCGGTCCGAGCAGGGCCGCCAGTTCCTGCCGGTTCGTCACGTCGAGCTTCTCGTACGCCTTGTACAGGTGGCTTTCGACGGTCCGCACCGACACGACGAGTCGTTCTGCGATCTCGGCGTTCGAGTGTCCCTGAGCTGTGAGCGCAGCGATCTCGGCTTCCCGACGGGTCAGGCCGGCCTGATCGAGCACCCGGCTGACGGTACGCTCCGCAGTCTCACACATGGCCCACTCCTCGTCGCGGACGCGTCCGACGCGTTCGGCCCGGGCAGGAAAGCCGGAGCCGCGCCACGCGATCGCCGTCCGCTCCGCCAGCTCCGCCGCAATCGAGTGACAGCCGAGCGTCGCGAACGCCCGCATCGAGGCTTCGAGGCCGGCCGGCTCATCAGCGAGGACGCTGCGCGCGTGCAGCGCCATCGCGGCCGGCAGCGGCCCGTCGAGCCCGGACGCCAGGGCCTCCAGCCGTCCGGCGAGATGACGTGCCCCCAGCCGCAGCGCATCATGCAGCGCGAGGACACTGAATGCAGGCTGCCCGCGCCGTTCCTGAAGGTCCGCGGCCGCGACGAGCTCGTCGATCGCGCGCGTGGCCTCGCCCGACTGCGCTGCCACCCACGCCCTGGCGCGGGCCGCATCTCCCTCCCACACGGCGAACCGACGCACGTCCTCCCTGCTCGCTTCGTTCACGAGCCGCCGCGCCGCCCCGACGTCCCCGAGCTGCGCGTGCGCCTGCGATTCGAGCGACAGACACCAGGCGAGGCAACCGTTCGGGTCCACGCGCCTCAGTACCGCCGCCGCCTCCTCGAGGCGGTGCAGCGCGGTGGCTGGTCTCCCCTCGAGGAGACGAACAAGTCCGAGCTTCGTCCGGGCATAGGCCAGGTCGCCGGCCCCCAGGGTCGGCCGGGCGCCGAGCTCCAGCGGCGGCCGCAGAACCCGCAGTGCCTCCGGCAGCCGGCCGGCCAGGAGCAGCGCGTTCGTCCGCATCTGCCACAGCCAGCCGATCCCTTCCGGTACCTCCGCCTCACAGCGGACGGCGGCGGCCTCGAGCTCGTCGCAGAGGGCGAGCACTTCGTTCGATCGGCCGGCGAGGACGAGGCACGCTCCCACGGCTGGGAACGCTCGGAGTCGCACCCGATCGTCGACTCCACTGGCGACGAGAGGTCGGCCGATCTCGACGGCTTCCGTGAAGCGTCCGGCGTAGACGAGCAGGAGCGCGAGGTCGCTGCGGGCCATGGACCAGGCGACCGGATCGTCGTCTCCCGCCTCGGCGCGTTCGAGCACCGCGCGCGGCCCGCTCAGGTCTCCCGACTCCCAGAACGCCGCCCAGGACCGCTCCCGCGCCAGCAGATGCCGCGCCCGGGCGTCGGGTTCGGCTCCCGCGAGCCCATCGAGGATCCTCCTTGCCTCCGAGAACCGTCCCTGTGCGGCCAGCGAGCTGCCGAGCACCAGCCCGGCCTCGAACGAGGGCGCCACCCGCCGCGACGCCTCCGCCAGACGCGCGGCGAGTGCCGGGTCGAACGCCTGTCGCGCCTGACGCGCGGCTTCGTTGAGCAGCGTCGTGTCGGTCGCCGTCGCGGACTCCACGCGCCAGAGGGCGATGCGGAGGAGATCGTCGCGACGTCGCGCTCCGGTTGCTGCGACCGCATCGGCGAGGCGGCGCTGGAGCCGCCGCCGCTCCACCACCGGCAGGCGGGCTCGCGTGACCTCGCCGAACAGCGGGTGGGCGAGTCGGACGAGAAGCCGCCGTCCCTGCTCCTCCACGATCACCAGTCCGCACCGCTCCTCGTCGCCCAGATCGGCTCCGGGAGCGAGCCGCTCGATGGGGTCGGGGCCGAGTGGCTCACCCACTGCCAGGAGCTCGACGAGGAGCCGGCGGGGCCCCTCCAGCCGGCCCATCCGGTCCGCGACCAGCTCGGTCAGGCGCGGGCCGACCGCCCGCCCAGGATCCCACGTCCACGACCCGTCGCTGAACCGGAGCGCGCCCGACTCGAGCGCGTCCGCCAGCAGCTCGCGCAGGAAGAGGACGTTGCCTGCGGTCGAAGCCCACAGGCGACCCAGCGTGTCCGGGGTCGGCGGTCCGCCGAGCGCAGTCGTGACGAGGGGGCCGAACTCGACCGCGCCAAGGGGCTGCAGCTCCAAGCGCGGAAGCAGTCGATCCTTCGAGAGCGAGACGATCGCGGGGGGCGCCGGCTCCCCGGACCGCACCGTCACTACCACGCGGGCGGCGTGCGACCCGACGAGCTGGTGGAGGAACGTCGACGATAGCCCGTCGAGGAGGTGCGCATCGTCTACCAGGACCAGCACAGGGCGCCCCTGTGCCCGCGCGAGCAACCGCTTCGTGGACCGCGACAGCAGCGCGGCGCGGTCGGAGGCAGGTTCGCCATCCCACAGAGCCAGGCCGGCGAGACCGCCCAGCGTCAGGTCGGCTGCGGCCGGGGTGACAGTCGCCGACGAGACCGACCACTCCGGGAACCGCATGGCGATCTCGCGAACGAGTCGCGTCTTGCCCACTCCCGCGGCACCCCCGAGAATCGCACCACCCTGGTCGCGGATGGCTGCAACCAGGAACGCGATCTCCTCGTCGCGGCCGACGAGTGGCAGGGTGCCAAGGCTGGGGGCCGTGACGTGCGTCGTCGTGGACGGGTGGACGGGGATCTTCATTGCGCGCCGCGGCGTCCTTCCGGGCTCTGCTCGAGCGTCCGGCGGCGTTCCCCAGGTGCCGTCGGAGTGAAGCGGGCCGGATGCCGGCGACGCGTGGCTGCTTGATGGGACGCGCGTGAGCAGCGGCCCGCGATGGGCGGATTCAGCGTACGGACGGACGGCACCGCTGTAAAGATGTCCGTGGTCAGCGTGTCCGTGGTCAGCGGCCGGTAGGGCTGCAACGACAGGACCTCGGTGCCGCGCTCCGCACGCAGGGGGTGGAGCAGATCCGACCGGTGCCGTCTCGCGAGGCAACGCGGCAGGCTGGTTCGAGGCGTGGAGAGCGGAAACACGCTCACTGTGCCACTTCCAGCACAGTCTTTGCGTTCGCCCGCGGCGAGAGGAGTCGAGGGCCTCGGACCCAGCTCGTCCTATGCGTTGTCACGTCGCGGGCGGCGATCTCGTCCCGGGTGGTTTGCGAATCCCCCTCGGGCGAGGCAGCCTCCGGCCCTGGCCGATCAGTTCGCGATCGTCGCTCTGGGTCCTGCCGGGCGAGCCGTTCCTCCTGCTCTTCATCATGGCATCGACCTGCTCGCCGGCGGTCCGCTCGTGATTCCGACGCTTGCGAGGTACGCTCCGGGGGTGCCGGTTCCTGCGTGAGTTGGCGCGGCAGTTCGGAGCGATCGACAGAACTGAGCCTTCGACCCGGCATCAGAGTCCGCTCGCCCGTGAACGCAACCCTCATCGGCGACCGTCAGCGTGTCCTGCGCCGGGGGGCGTGGATACTATCGCCGTGCGTCTCTCCGCCTCCGCCGCTTCGGACGACCAGCCCCGTTCCGGGGTCCGGCTCGCCGAGCTGGTTGCCGCCTTCTCGCTGGCGACCGACCTCGGCCTCGGACAACCCATGGAGCACGCGCTCCGATCCTGGCTGATCGCCTCCCGGTTGGCCGGCCGAATGGGCCTCGGGGCCGAGGCCCGGCAGGACCTGTACTACGTGGTCACGCTGGCATGGGCGGGTTGCGTCGCGGACACGCCCGAGGTGGCGCACTGGTTCGGCGACGACATCGCCTACCGCCGCGACAGCTTCGGAGTCGACCGGGCAGGACTGCCGATGATGGCCTATTCGCTGCGCCGCGTGGGTGCCGGCAGCCCGCTCGTCCACCGCCTTCGGCTCGGGCTCACCCTTGCCGCCTCCGGCGGCGGAGCGATTGCGCGCGGCTTTCTGTCGCACTGCATCTCGACAGCGCGGATGGCGGAGCGGCTCGGGCTGGGTGTCGCCGTCGCCGAGCAGCTGCGGCAGGTCTTCACCCGCTGGGACGGCAAGGGCGTGCCCGAAGGGATTGCCGGCGAGCAGATCGCCCCGACTGTGCAGCTCTTCCATCTCGCCGACAGCGTCGAGGTGCTTCACCGGACCCGCGGCGTCGACGCCGCCGTGGACCTCGCGAAGGCCTGGCGCGGTACGCAGTTCGCGCCCTCCGTTGCGGACGCCTTCTGCGACGCCGCCCAGGAGGTGCTCGCGGGTCTCGACGGGGTCACCGACTGGAACACCGTGATCGCGCGCGAGCCCGGGCTGCAGGCGCAGCTGACCGACCCCGACCTCGACACTGCGCTCGAGGCGATCGCGGATTTCACCGACCTGCGCTCGCCATCGCGGACCGGCCACTCACGAGGAGTCGCGAACCTGTCGGCACGCGCCGCCGCGCTCAGCGGCCTTCCGCAGGCCGACGTAGCCACGCTCCGGCGGGCCGGGTTTGTGCACGACCTCGGCATGCATGGCCTGCCGGCGACCATCCTCGAGAAGCCCGGCCCGCTTGTCCCGAGTGAGTGGGAGCGGATGCGCATGCGGTCCTACTACACAGAGCGGATGCTGGCTCGGCCGCCGGCGCTGAGCCGGATCGGAGCCATCGCCGCGCTCGCGAATGAGCGGCTGGACGGCTCGGGGTATCACCGTGGCCTCTCCGGGGTCGCCATTCCGGCCACTGGACGCATCCTCGCCGCGGCCGACGCGTTCCGTGCCATGCGCGAGCCCCGACCGTATCGAGATGCCATGACGGAGCGAGCGACCGTGACGGGCCTCCGCGCGGAGGTCCGCGCCGGCCGCCTGGCGGCCGATGCCGTCGACGCCGTCCTGGCGGCCGCCGGGCAGCGCTCGAGCGTGCGCCCCACCGGGCCCGGCGGCCTGACCGCCCGGGAGATCGAGGTGCTGATCCTCATCGCGCGCGGTGCGTCGACCAAGCAGGTCGCCGGCACGCTCGGGATCACCCCCAGGACCGCCGGCACCCACATCGAGCGCATCTACTCGAAGATCGGGGCCTCCACCCGCTCGACGGCCACACTCTTCGCGTTGCAGCACGGCCTGCTCGACACGCTCGAGCCGCTCAACCTGTCGGGTGAATTCCGGACGACACCGACGGTCACCGGCGCCTAAGGTCCCTCCCGTCCGGGCTCGCACCAGCAGGCGTACCTGGGATGCGATCCGGACGGGCTGCGACCGGAAGGCGTGCGCCGGTCGGCCGCCGTCCATCCCAACCATTACGCAGGCCGGCGACCCCGGGGGAGGACACCAAATGTCAACGATCACGGTGCGTAACGGCGTTGACGTCGATCGGCTCGTCGCCACGGTCGGGGCCGTCCAGAACGACCCGACTGTCGCCCAGTTCACGTTCCGTGCGAGGAGCACCTGGGAGACCGGCGGCCGGAGCCGCGGCACGGTACAGGAGTTCGAGCACGCGGGGGCAACCTCGACCGAGCGGCCCACGCCGTTCGAGCTGATCGGCGACGAGCCTCCCGTCCTGCTCGGGACGAACGCCGGCCCGAACGCGGTCGAGCTCTGTCTCCAGGCGCTCGCCTTCTGCTACGGGGTTGGTTTCGTCTACAACGCCGCGGCGAAGGGGATCGAGATCGAGGAGCTCCGCTACGAGGTCGAGGGCGATCTGGACCTCCATCGCTTCCTCGGGCTCGCCGGCCCGCGCGCTGGCTTCTCGGCGATCCGGGCTACCGGGTGGGTTCGCTCGCCGAACGCGACGAGGGAGCAGCTCGAGGAGCTCTGCCAGTACGTCCAGGACACGTCACCGGTCCGCGACATCCTTGCGAACGCAGTGCCGGTGTCGACCGACCTCATGGTGCTTGACTGAACCGCCCGCCCGTAACGTCGCGGGCGTCATCTCCGGCTACCTGTTCGATCGAGCTGATGATGACAGCGCCTGGGCTCGCGCGCTCGCCTCCGCTCCGCGACCAGACGACCCTCCCCCGCGCAGGATGGGAACATCTGGCGGAAGAGAGAGCCGTCTGGCTTGAGCCCAACGGGACATCGACGCGTGCCGGGCGTCGAAGTCGCACCACCACCCAACTCGGCGTCCCCGGGTGGGTGGTGCACTGGGGGCCTCAGAGGCCGTCCGTGCGCGGGTTCGGAGCCAGAATAGAACAAATGATCTGGGCGAAGAGGACTCGCCCCGACAAACCGGATCTGCGACTACTCCCCGCCCAGGTCCGAGATGAACTCCGTGGGCGTCCGAACCGGCACCTGGCGCGCCAGCGAGGTGAGGTGCACGTCACCCGAAACCAGGACAGCACGCTCACCCGCAGCCAGGGCGACGAGGTAGTCATCGCCAGGGTCTTCGGAACGCACGGGCGGAGGTCCGCTGGGATCGTCGGCGAGCTCCGCAGAGCGGCTGAGCCAGTCAACGAACGCGTCGGCGTCTGCCGCCCGTACCCGCCGCGCGAGCTTCGGATAGGCCAGCGCACGCCGGACCTCGGCGAGCAGCATTGGCGAAACGACCAGATCGTAGGCGCCGGCCTGCCATGCGAGAAGAAGTCGGGCCGGGGTGCCCCGCGGCGAAATGACGGCGGAGATCAGGACGTTGGCATCGAGGACTGCGCGCACCGTGCGCGTCAGCCGCGGGTACGGTGCTGGGCCTCGGTGGCGAGCGCGAGTGCCTCATCCTCATCGAGGTCGTTCGTCGCCCATAGGCGGTCGAGCAGGTCGAGGCCGAGGTCGCGCCGCAGCGCATCCTCGATCACATCGCTGTCGCCCTTGCCGAGCCTTGCCGCACGCACCTTGACCGCGCGCAGGACTTCCGGATCGATCGTCAGGGTTGTGCGAACCTTCGTCATCGATGCATCATAGCATCACGATGCTCGGCAGGCTTCCGACTCAGCCCCCATGATGAAGGACCGAACCGGAGTGCGGTCCCGTGGGCTTGGGAGGAGTCTGGTCGGGGCGAGAGGAGTCGCACCACCGCAACCGATGTCCCGGCCCTGCCGCTCAGCATGGCGCTCACCGGGACCGAGCCATGGTCGCGAAGGTCGGGCTGAGGCGCGATAGCCAGACCGTCAGCTCAGCGTCGAGACAGCGCGTTCGAGATCACGGCGATGGACGATGCGGGCCACCAGCCATAGGGCGCCGGAGTCGACCGCCTCGCCCGACTGGACCGAACGGTAGAGGATGCGATGGTCGCCGACCCGCAACCGATGCCACGGTGCGTTTCCGGCCAGCGGCTTGATGTCGAGGTTGGTCGCGCCGGTAGCCAGGCTCTCCAGTGCCTCCCGGATCCCGGTCAGCGCCTCGCCGGCGCCGATGCGTCGCAGATCACGCTCGGCGCGCCGGGCGAGGACGATGCCGTGCATGGGGACGGATCAGCCACGATCGATGTCGGCGAAGACCTCCTCGGCCGGGCGCACTCGTCCAGCCCGCAGGTCGGCGTCGGCGGCGCGGGTCGAGCGGACGAACGCCGGGGCGTGGGCCAGCACGAAGTCCTCGAGTTCATCCGGATCGACGGCCACCATGGCGGTCACCGGCCGCCCGTGGCGGGTGATGATCGCTGGGCGTCCGGTCCGTACCACCTCGTCGACGACCTGACTGGGGCGGCGGCCCAGATCGCGGATACTGATCGTGGACATCGGTTCCTCCAAGATATGTACGTGCAAGTGTCGTACATTATTGTCGATGGCGCAACGGGCTCACAGCCCGAGCATGCACCGGCGATCAAGGGCTCGGCCACCGATGCCGAGCTCCTGGTTCCCGATCCGGACGGGACGCTCGTGCACACGAACCACTACCTGGCGGAACCGATGCTGGGCTGCGAGGGACCGCGTGCGACTCGGTGCCGAGGACATCGCGCAGACGGTGGCGCTGTACGCGTCGAGCGCTGATGCAGGCGACGCGGATGCCGTCACGCTCGCGCGCATCGAGCGGGAGCGCGATCGGGCTCTCGCACGGTACAAGCGCACGCGTGACGCCGCCGAGCTCGAGGCCACCATGCGCCGGCTCGACGTGGAGGAGCACGCTGCACGCCAGGTCGTTGCTCGTGAGCCACTCTCACCGGCGGAGGTTGTCGGCTATCTGCGCGACCACCGACCTTCCGGTCACGATGCGGCTGGGCGAGCCGCGGGAGCCCTGCGACCGGCGTGCTGAGCGCGTACGCGCCAGTCCGGCCGGCCCGCGGGATGCCGCACCACCACGAGGTCGGCGTCGTCGCGGCGGTCCAGGTTGACTGTCCAGCTCACAACCGCCGACGCGTCCCCTGTCGCGATGACCCGCGCCTGCGTAGGTCGCGGCCAGCACCTACCCCATCCCTGTTGCGACGCCGCCGGGCCGCCAGCGAACCTGTCACCAGTGGCACCGTCCTCCCACACCCCAGAGTCATCGAACAAGGCCGCCATGCCCGAGGCGTCCTTGGCCTTCACCCAACTCCGATCAGCCGGCACCCTGTTCGGAGTTGACGCGCCTTGCCATCCGTACGTCGGCGAGGGCTTGCGAGGTCACGACCGGAAACGGGTCCCACGGACCGAGCAACTCGCGAACCTCGCTCGAGTTGACGAGGAGGCCCAGCCGTACGACGAAGCCGTACCAGGTCGAAGCGCAGGCCTCGGCCCGGAATGCCGCCAGGTTCTCCATCACGAGGCTGGAGCTCGACGACAGGCCGTCCGGACGATCCCGGACCGCAGCCCACGTCCCGGCGGCGAGGTCAGCGTTCACGGACGGGTCGCCGGCAAGCGCGGGCCGGGGTTGCCCGGGACGTGCGCGCGGGCGAACTCGAAGGCGGCCGCGAAGCCCGGAAGGGCGCCATCGATCATGTCGTCGGTCGCCGTCAGGGAGAGCCGGAAGTAGCCGGGGATCTCGCAGACCGATCCGGGCAGAACCAGGATGTCGCGCTCGCCGAGCAGGTCGGCGAAGGCGATGTCGTCGCTCCAGGGCGACTTCGGCAACACATAGAACGTGCCTTCGGGCGAGTGAACCTGATAGCCGATCGCGCGGAGGGCTTCGACCATCCGGTCGCGTTTGCGCTGGAGCTGAGCGATGTCGATCGAGAGACGGTCGAGGTCGCCCAGTGCGTGCTGCAGCAGGGCATTCGGCCACATGTGCGCGCCGGCGAGCTGGATCAGCATGATGTCGTGCCGCAGCCGCTCCCGGTCCGGCATCGTCGGCGGCAGGGCGAGGAACCCCAGCCGCTGCCCGGGTGCCAGGAGCACCTTGCCATAACTGTAGGCGAGCAGGGTGTTCGGGTAGAAGGCCGTCGGGCTGTGGAACGGGCGGCCGTCGAAGACGATGCGGCTGTACGGCTCGTCCGACAGGATGTAGATCGTCCGGCCATTCCGCCGGGATGCCTCTTCGAGCAGACGAGCGAGCGCTCGCAACGTCTCCGGCGGGTAGATACGGCCCGTTGGGTTGTTGGGGGTGTTGACGATCACGACGCGGGTTCGCGGAGTGATTGCTGCGGCGATCGCGTCGAGGTCGAGGTCGAATGTCGACGCCACGGTGCTCACCTTGACCGGAACCAGCCCCGCCTCGACGCAGAGCACCTCATAGAAGAACCAGGGCGGCAGGCTGAAGATGACTTCGTCGCCCAGGTCGGTCACGGCCTTCAGGCCGATCGCGAGGGCGCCGAAGCCGGCGTTGGTCATCGCGATATCCGCCGGCTCGAACGGCATGCCGCGCCAGGCGCGCAGCGAGGCGGCGACCACCTCCCGCGACTCGGGTTCGCTCAGCTTGTACGCGTACCACCGATCGTCCCTGGGCACCGCCCAGCGCTGGAGCCCTTCGACGAGTCCCGGCAGCGCCATCTCGTGGGGGTTGCCCAGGGCGAAGTCGCTCACCCCCGGGGAGCCGGCCTTGCGCGCGTAGGCGGACTCCGTGAAGAAGCGCATGAAGGGCCGTGTCGCTTCGGCGAGCGCCTGGACTCTCGCCGAGCTCGTTGCATCGCTCATCGGGGTGTCTCCGTCAGCTTCAGGAAGACCCTCGCGAACCCTGCCGGACGGGACAGTCCGCACCGGGTCGGCGAATGTCGGGACCGAATCGGCCGCACGACCTCAAGCGACGGCCGCGCTCCTGAAAGCGCCCGCGAAGTCGCGGGCGAACTGCTCGAACGACCGTGCCGGGTGGCCCGAAAGCGTTGCCACGTTGCCCGTAACCTGGCTGGCGAACCCCTCGCTGAAGCCTTCGGACAGCTCGACGTACCCGCGCGAGACCCATTCCGAGAACCCCATCCCCATCATCGACTGCAGCGAGGCCTCGCCCGGCACCGGGACATAGGTGATCTCCCTGCCGAGGACGGCCGAGAACGTGGCCGCCACGTCGTGGAACGAGATGGCCGCGGGGCCCGTCAGGACGTAGCTCTGGCCTTCGTGGCCGTCCCCGGTCAGCACGGACGCCGCGACGTCGACGATGTCGCGGACGTCGATCATGCCGAGCCGGCCGTCCTTCATATCCCAGTAGATGACGCCGTCGTTCGCGATCGTCGGGGCGGCCATCATCGTGTTCTGCATGAAGAACGTGGGCTTGAGCATCGTCCAGGGCAGGCCGCAGGACGCGATCTCGGCCTCGGCCTGTTCGCCCTGCTGGATGATGCGGCTGCGTGGCGAGCCCCACATGGAATGGCGGACGATGTGGGGAGCCCCGACGCGCTTCGCTGCGCGGATGAAGTCGTGCACTTGCTGCGCCTGCGTCGGTCCGTTCCACGTCAGCAGGTAGACCTTGGCGACGCCGGCAATGGCCGGCCCGAGGGTTTCTGGCCGGTCCAGGTCGCCGATGACGACCTCGGCGCCCATGGCCCGCAGCGGCCGTGCCTTCGCCTCGTCGCGCACCAGTACGCGCACGTCGACACCTGCCGCGCAGAGCGCGGAGACGAGCCCCGGGCCGGTGTTGCCGGTCGCTCCGGTGACCAGGACCTTGCCGGTGGTTGCCATCGTTTGAGTCTCCTTGGTCGGATCGGGCTCGGGCCCCCCTGATCCGCAACCAGGGCGGCATCGAGTCAACAGGTGGCGCGGGCCGCTGGGGCCGCCCGCCGGCCGGGACCGGCAGGCGGCTTCAGGTAGCACCGATCAGGCGCGCTGGGCGAACCAGACGGTGGGTGCACCCACGACGCCGGCGTCGTGCATCGCGCTCCGCAGCTCGGGGCTGGCGGCAAACGCCTGCGCCGATTCGAGGGTGGCGAAGTCGTGGGTGACGGTGATCTCATTGGAGTTGTCGGCGGCCTGGTACACCGCGTCCGCCTGAACGCCCAACGTCCTCGCCTGGGGCCGGAAGGCGTCGTAGACCCGGCGCCATGCCGCGTAGTCAGCAGCCTGGTGTCGCACGAAGAGCGTGGTCATGGTGTTGGCTCCTGTCGCCGAGGACCGCGGAGGGGACGTCTCACCGTCGGTCCTGTCAACTACTGTATCCGCAACTACTGCGTTGTCAATAGATGCAATGTCAGTAATTGCGGTCGCAGAGTCTGCCGTGGTACACTCCGCCCATGGAGCACGACGACGACCCTAGCCGACCCGCCACAAGGTGGGCAGATGCCTGGCGCGGCGTGCTGTTCGCGAACGCCAAGGTGCTGCGGATCGCCGAACGCGACCTCGTCGAGCGCGAGGGGTTTCCGGTCGCCTGGCTCGACGTGCTGGCCCAGCTGTACGACGCCCCAGGCAACGCGCTCCGGATGCAGGAACTCGAGGAGCGCTCGCTCTTCACGCGGAGCGGCCTGACGCGACTGGTGGATCGCATCGAGGCGGCGGGACTTGTCCGCCGAGAGCCGGTTCCCGGCGACCGGCGCGGCGTCAGCGTCGCCCTGACCCCCGAAGGGCGAAGGCGCCACGACCGCGCGTTCGTCGAGCACATGCGCGTCATCGAGCGCGAGTTCGGCGGGCGGCTGACGCCAGCCGAACAGCAGGCGGTGGCCGATGCCCTCGCGGGCTTCTGGCACGGCGACCTCGAGAGTCCGACGACAGCGGGGTAGGCCAAGGACAGGCCGGCGCCGCAGCTTCTCGATTCCGCGGGCACACCGGCACGCCCGCCGCCGCTGCCGTTGGACGCGCGTTCCAGGCAGCGCCGAACTGCCGGTCGCCGGACCGCTCCGACGCGCTCGACCTGCGCTGGAGACTCGTCTTCGAGCCGCGGGTCGCCACCTTCGATTTCGCGGCGAACCCGTCCGTCATCGACATGCGCCCGTATCTGATCAGCCGTGTCGACACGCCGTCCGAGGGAGCGCTCCCGGCAGCGGCAGCCAACCTGACTGACGCCCGCGCCGCCCAGAATCGCTCGTCTGAGCCATCCCTGGCATTGGCCTCATGACGGAACGGGAGGGCGCGGGATCGGTCGAGCTGCCGATCTATCCGGATGCAGGGTGGCCTGAACTGCCCGTGCCGGTGGACCTGCTCTCAGCCCGCGGGGAGTGATTACCACGCGACAGCATGACACGCCGACTTCGTCTGGCATCGGGGCGTCGATGGCAGACGCAGCGGTCTCTCTTCGCACAGCTCCGGCCAGGGGCTGAGCGCCGGCTGACAACAGCTGGTGTACTGGAGGCTCCAATCTTTGGTCGGGGCGAAGAGGAGTCACACCACCGCGACCGACCTGAATGTCCCGGCCCTGCCGCTCAGCATGGCGCTCACCGGGACCGAGCCATGGTCGCGAAGGTCGGTCGCCTGACGCCGACAGCAGCGCGATGCGCTGGCGTTGGACGGCGGCGGCGGAGTGACCCTCGCGCTGATCCAGCGGATCGTCGTGCCGTGTCGGATGGATGGGGTCGCCTGGCGCGAGCCCAGCCGAGGCGTTCGTAGCGCCGCCCAACGCGGTTCCGGGCGCACGAGAAAACCCTCCAGGTGGGGGTGGTCGGGCTGAGCGGCCGCTGGCACCGGCTACCTATTCGTAGTACGTCCACATGCGGAGGACCTTGACCGTCCTGGTGTCCTCGAGGACCTGATAGACCAGGCGATGTTGAATGCTGATGCGCCTGGAGCATGCTCCGGACAGGTCACCGACGAGCTTCTCGAACGGGGGAGGCGTCTGATACGGGTTCTCCTCGAGGAGCGCGAGGAGGGCCTGCGCCTTGGTCTTCAGGCCGGCTGCGGCCAGCTTCTCGGCGTCCTTCTGGGCCTGCTTCGTGTAGACGAGCCTCCAGCTCACCAGCGGAGCTCGCCCTCGAGCTC
>JAKAAV010000324.1 GCA_021802185.1 Chloroflexota bacterium
CGACGCGCGACTCGATCGGCCGCACGACCTCGACGATGCGCTCGCGGCCGGCGATCAGCGCGTCGATCCGGTCGCCGGCACGGACCTTCGTCGAGGGCTTCGCGTCGTTCCCGTTCACGCGGACGTGGCCGGCGTCGCACAGCTGCGTCGCCGCCGGGCGGGTCTTCACGAGGCGCACGGCACACAGCCAGCGGTCGATGCGGGTCTCGTCGGTCATGGGAGGGCGGGGTCCGCGAACAGCCCGCTGTCAGCGCCCGTTCGTGCCGAGCGGACCGGCGACGCGGTCGTCAGGACGACGGCCGGGGACGCCGCAGTGGAAGCCGCCGGGACGCCGCCCGGGCTCCAGGGCTTCCAGAGCGCGACGCCGACGAAGACGAGCGCGACGAAGACCGTCATCCAGGCCCGATGGCTTCCGCCTCGCCGCGTGACCGACCGGACGACCGGTCGATCCTGTTCGTCCATGTTCCGCGGAAGGTAGCACGACCTCCCCTTCCGACTGCGCCGCCTGACTGCGCCGCCATCAGGGCTGCCAGTCGGGCGTTCCCGTCTGCAGGGCGGTCGCACGCTCGACGGCGAGCCGGGCCACCGCGAAGTCCTGCGCCGCGATCCCGACCGACTTGAACACGGTCCGGCCCGACCGCTCGATCGGGCGCCCGCCCGCCAGCAGCTCGCCGATCTCGACCAGGCGCGACTCGAGCGAAGGGTCCGCGTGCACGGCCCGGATGAGGTCGCCCGCCTCCGCCATCGCCGCGTCCCGGAGGTCGACGGCGACGAGCGTCGCTTCACCGAACAGATCGGAGGGCAGCTCGCACATGGCCGGGGTGTAGGCCCCGATCGCGTTGACGTGTACCTCGGGTGCGAGCTGATCGACACCGAACAGCGGCTCGGTCGACGTGGTCACGGTACAGACGACGTCGGCGCCGTCCAGCGCGGCCGCGGAATCGGGGACGGCGCGGATGCGGACCGCGGGCAGACTGGCGGCGAGCTCCTCCGCACGCCGCGCGGCCCGCTCGAACACCACGTCGACGAGCCGGACCTCGCGGATCGGCCGCACGGCGCATACCGACCGAACCTGGTCGGCGGCCTGGCCTCCCGCCCCGAAGACGGCGAGCACCGCCGCGTCGGGCCGGGCGAGCAGATCCGTCGCGACGCCGCTCGCGGCGCCGGTCCGCAGCGCGGTCAGGGTCGTGCCCTCGATGAGCGCCCTGGGGACGCCCGTCTCGCCATCGAACCAGAGCACGACGGCCTGGACGGCGGGCAGGCCGGCCGCGGGATTGCCCCGGCGCACCGTGATCGCCTTGAGCACGGTGTCGGCGGTGCCCGACTCGCGCCCGAGCATCGCCAGTCCGTCGCCCTCGCCGACCGCGAGCCGCACGGGCTGCTCGATCCTCCCCCGGGACGAGTCGACGTACGCGCGGCGCACCGCGTCGATCGCGGCTTCGACGGGCACGAGCTCCCGAAGCCGCGCGCCGGAGATCAGGAGCATCGCCCCCTCCGTTCAGGTGCTCCAGGCAGAGGCTCGTCCGTCATGGCAGGACCTGGCGGAGCGCGAACACGACGTTCACGGGGCGCTCTGCGAGGCGCCGCATGTACCACGCGTACCACGCCGGCCCGTAGGCGAGCAGGTCGCGCACGACGTAACCCTCGCGCGCGAGCCGGCGCTGCTGGTCGAGGCGAATCCCGTACAGCATGTTGACCTCGAATGCGTCGCGCGCCAGGCCTAGCGCAGTCGCGTGGCCGGCGAGCTGCTCGACGAGCTCGACGTCGTGCGTGCCGAGCGCGATCCGGACCTGCTGCCCGGCGGCGCACGCCTCCAGCATCGCCATCGCGAGCGCCGCGTAGTTCGCGTCGACCGCCCGCTTCGTCCGGAACGCGATCGACGGCGGCTCGTCGTAGGCGCCCTTCACGAGCCGGATGGCGGGCCGGAGGGGCAGGAGCCGCTGCACGTCGACCGCCGTCCGCCGCAGATAGGCCTGCAAACACACCCCGAGGTTCGCGTGGCCGGCGCCCACCAGGCGCTCGTACAGCGAGATCGTCCGGTCGGTGTAGGCGCTGCCCTCCATGTCCATCCAGAGCACGCCGGCGTTCCTCGCCGAACGATCGGCCAGCCGGGCGACCCGCTCGAACGTCCGGTCCTCGTCGAGGTCCAGGCCGAGCTGGGTGAGCTTGACCGACAGCTCGGCACGCAGACCGCGCGCCGCGCACGCGTCGAGCAGCGCCACGTAGTGGCCGAGGGTTGCGTCTGCGTCCTCGTCCCGGGTCACGTTCTCCCCGAGGCGCGTGAACAGCACGCCGATCTGCTCGGACCGGAATCGCGCCGCGGCGTCGAGCGCGGCCTCCATGTCCTCGCCGGGCATGAACCGGCGCACCGCGCGCCTCGCGAAGGGCAGACGCGGGATCCTGTCACGGAACCAGGTGCTGCGGGCGAGCCAGAGCAGCAGCGTGCGCATGACGTCCTCCCCTGCCCCCATGCTCGATACTCACCCCCGGCGCCCACGGACCCTGCGCGGGGCGATGCGCCGCCGACTGCGCGAGAGCCATCTTATCAGTCAAGCAGCCAGGTTGACGAGGCCGGGAGTGACTCTGCGAGGGACAGCGGGTCGGCCGCCGTGCGGATGCGAGGCCGGGATCTTCACCGAGTTCATGAAGCAGCCAGTAAGGGGATGACGTCCCGCTCGTACCGCTCGACGACCTCGCGGCGCCAGTCCCGCGTCCGGTCCTACCCGGCGGAGGCACTGCGCGCGGCACGCACCCAGCCCATGTACTCCCGGAGGCGCGCGCGGAGGGCGGACGGGTCAGGGTCGGCCTGCAGCGCATCGCTGATCAGGCGCGGGCCGACGCCCACGCAGGCGGCGCCGGCGGCGAACCACGTCCGGGTCGCCGCTTCCGTCGCCTCGACGTTGGTCGGCATGATCTTCGTGGCCGGGCTGGGTCCGTGGATCCCGCGCACGAACGCGGGCCCGTCGTAGGCGGCGGCCGGGAAGAGCTTCACGATCTCCACGCCCCACTCCTCGGCCGTGGCGATCTCCGTGGCCGTCCCGCAGCCCGGCAGGTACGGGATCCGGCGCCGGTTGCACAGTCGCGCGACGTCCTCCGTGAAGATCGGGCTCACCACGAACTCCGCACCGGCGTCGATGAACAGCGCCGCCGTCGGCGCGTCGATCACGGTCCCCGCCCCGAGGATGACGGCGGGATGCTCCTGCGCCGCCCAGCCGGCGAGGTCGCGGAACAGGCCGACCGTCCCGGTGGCCCGGTTCGTGACCTCGATGACCGGCGCTCCCGCCTCCACGGAGGCGGTGACCACCCGCCGGGCGGCCGCGGAGTCGAGCGGGGTGAACGTCGGGACGGCACCGGCCTCGAGGATCGCCCGCAGGACGGCCAACCGATCGCGCGCCATCACGCCGCCTCCGGGGTGCGCAGGAT
>JAKAAV010000325.1 GCA_021802185.1 Chloroflexota bacterium
CTCGGGATCCGACCGAACGCGGAGCCACGCCTGGGCGAGCCAGGCCCGTGCCTGCAGGACTGCGCCGGGGAATTCGCGCCGGTTCGCCCACCAGAGCGGGTGCGCGTGCCGCCAGAGCCACGGAACGGCGGCCCAGAGGATCAGGAGGTAGTCGACTCGCAGCGGGCGCGGGAAGTTCAGCGCGGTGTCGATCTGGGTGACGGTCGCCGGCCACGTCGCGAGCATGAGCAGCACGGCGAGTGTCCCGGCGACGAGCCCCCACGCCCGGGCACGGGGCGGCAGGAACACGAACAGGACCGCGGGGAACCACTTCATGCTCGCCGCGAGCGCCCACAGCGCCCCGCCGACCCGCGGCCCGGTGAACTGGGCGAGCCACACGGCGAGCGTCAGCAGCAGCGTGACGTTCCCGGTATCCAACGTGGCGATGAGGGCTGGCGAGAGCAGCAGGACCGCGAAGGCCGTGGCGAGCGGCCGCCGGCGGTAGGCCCATTCGGCGGACCAGAGGAACAGGAGCACGTTCGCTCCGCGCCAGACGACCCAGGCCACGTTCCACGGGAGGAGTGCCCAGGGCAGGAACAGCGGGAGCAGCCATGGCGCGTACACGTACGGCAGGAACACGCCACTCGGATGGAACGGGTCGCCTCCGCCGAGCCAGACCCGGACACCTGCCCAGTACGCCCGCGCGTCCGCTCCGGCGTACTCGCCGCGCGCGAGGAGGAATGCGGCCATGATCCCGCCGGTCAGCACGAGCAGCGCGATCGCGACGAGCCGCCGCGGCTCGCGGAGGCGCGACCACTCGCGGCGGAGAGCGCGCGCGTGGACGCCCGCTCGTCGCCGGGTCGGCCGATCGAGACGGCCGATGAGTGGGTGCTCGGGTGCGAGGCTCACCGATCGTTCCAGGCGTGATGGCCGGTCCGGGCGTGCGACGTCGCAGCCCGCGACCGGAACGGTCCGGATGGTACCGCCGCGCGCTCGCCTTTCCCAAGGCCGGCGCGACACGGTGGCCGCCGGGAATGCCGGGCCGACTCCCGTCCGCGGTCCCCGCGCCGCCCGCGCCGTAGATTCGCGTGATGGAACGCCCCACCCCCGTCCCCGCCGACGTGCTCGCGCGGCTGCGCGACGCGATCTCCCACCAGCTTCCCGACTTCCTGTCGGATCTCGAGCGGCTCGTGGCCATCGACAGCGGCTCGTACACGAAGGCCGGCGTCGACGAGATGGGCCGCTGGGCGGCCTCCGCGCTCCGCGACCTCGGCGCGACGGTCGACGTGCATCCGGATCCCGAGCTCGGCGACACCGTGGTGTCCACGCTGGAGGGATCCGGTCAGGGGCGCGTGCTCGTCATCGCCCACCTCGACACCGTGTTCGACCCGGGCACGGCGGCCGCGCGCCCGTTCCGGGTCGAGGACGCCAGGGCGCTCGGACCAGGCGTGTGCGACATGAAGGCGGGACTGCTCGTCGGGATCCACGCACTCCGCGCGCTCCGATCGCTTGCCTCCGACGACGCCGACCGACCCGGCGCGTGGCTCCCGCTCGCGCGTCTCACGTTCGTCGCGAACCCCGACGAGGAGATCGGTTCGCCGGTGAGCACGCCGATCATCCGCGCCCTCGCGCCGGACCACGACGTCGCCCTCGTGCTCGAATCGGCCCGGGCGAACGGCGACATCGTCAGCGCCCGGAAGGGCAATCTCTCGCTCAGGCTCGTGGTGCACGGTCGCGCAGCGCACGCGGGGGTCGAGCCTGAGAAGGGCCGCAACGCCATCCTCGAAGCCGCCCACAAGACGATCGCGCTCCAGGCCCTCAACGGTCGCTGGCCGGGCGTCACCTGCAACGTGGGCGTGTTTCGGGGCGGCTCGCGCCCCAACGTCGTCGCCGACGAGGCCGTGCTGGAGGTGGATCTGCGGTCGCCGAGCCGCGATGCCCTCGAGTCGGCGGAGGCCGCGGTGCGTGCGATCGGGGCCGACCGCGTGGTCCCGGACGTCACCTGCGACGTGATCGAGGCGGGACGGCACTGGCCGATGGAGCGGCTGCCGGAAACGGGCGAGCTGGTCGAGGCGGCCGTCGCGATCGCTCGCGATCTGGGCTTCGACCTGCATGACGCGGCGACGGGTGGGGCGTCCGACGCGAACACGACCGCCGGCGAGGGGGTGCCGTCCCTCGACGGGCTCGGCCCGATCGGCGGGCTCGATCACTCGCCGGACGAGTACATCGAGGTCGGCTCGATCGTCGACCGGACTGCGCTGTTCGCCGGGCTCCTCCTCGCGCTGGGCGGCGGTCAGCGCAGGAACGAGCGGCCGCACTTGTCGCAGACCGCGTAGAGGCCGTGCCGTTCGCGCGCATACCCGGCGACGTGGAGGCGGCCGACCGCCGGGTCCACCGGGCAGGCCCATACCCACCAGAGCTCGTCGGACGCGGTCGTGCCGAGCGGCGTGGCCTCGCTGGAGATCCGATCGCGAAGACCGTCGAACGCGGCCTCCGCGCGCTCGATCGCCGCGGCGCGCTGTGCCTCGGTCTCCCGGGTGTACGGGTAGTTCTGGCCGATGTTCGAGCTCATGGACCAGCTCCCATGCGGGCTTCTCGGCGGCCGGAGAGACGCCGGCGGGGATGAGACGGGACGGCCAGCCGCGGAGGTTGTGAGCGCGGCGCGACCGGCCGACCGAGAGTATAGCGAGGCGGCGCGGAGGGTCCGGCAGTGGCAGCGGCAACCGGCCCCCGGGCCGACTACCACGCCGCCGGCAGGCCCTCCGAGCGGGGATCGGCCGTCGCGATGACCGAGGCCGGCCGCGTCGCCCGATACGGCGTCCGCGCCTGTCGGGCGTCGTCGCCCGTCGCTTCGCCCGACGGTTCTCCGGGAGCCGCCGCTGCATCGCCGTCCGCATCGTAGACGAGCTCGATCGCGTGCTCGTGCCCGAGGGCGCGCGAGAGCTTCGGCGCCCACACCACGTCGTGGCCCATCGCCGAGAGCGCGGCCCCGACCTCGGGGAGCATCCCGTCCTCGAGCCGCGAGAGCGTCAGGGGCGCGTAATGCGCGGCCGCGTCGGCCGCGAACCGCGGCGCGGCGACCGCGTCGGCGATCGACCGCCCGCCGTCGACCACGGCCGACACGAGCTGCGCGAACACCTGCGGCTGAATCTCGCCGCCCATCGACCCGTGGACGATCCAGGGTCGTCCATCGCGGAACAGCATCCCTGGCGTCAGCGTGTGCATCGTCCGCTTGCGCGGCGCCAGCACGTTCGCGTGGCGGGGGTCGAGCGAGAAGAACGCGCCGCGGTTCTGGTACGCGACGCCGGTCTTCGGGTCCACGAGTCCCGATCCGAAGCCCTGGTAGTTCGACTCGATCAGGCTGACCGCCGTTCCGTCGGCGTCCACCGCCGCGAGGTAGATCGTCCCGCCGCCGGCCGGCGCCTCGACGGCCGGGAA
>JAKAAV010000326.1 GCA_021802185.1 Chloroflexota bacterium
GTACGAGCCGCAGTCGTCGATCCGTCTGACCGCCCGGCGCTCGAAAGCGCCAGGGTGGAGGCGAGCGATCGATCCCGCATCGGCGACGTTGACACCGGCGACGATGAGCTGGGCCGTCGCGCAAGTACCGGCGCGTCGTTCCTGTGGCTACGGCGCGCCGCTGCGGCGTTCACCTCGTCTGCCGGTCGCCGAAGGCCACCGCGTCCGGCACCTCGGGGACGCCTGGCTGCCCATCGCCGACTCAGGTGACGGTCGCGTCGTCTGGACGCTGCCGAAGGTCCATCGCCCGGACCCGAGCGGCTCGGCTAACCCACCGACGTCGGGCTCTCGCGCAGGTGGCGTTCGAAGAAGGCGAGGATGCGGCGGCGGGCGTCCTGCGCCGATGCGCCTTCTGCCTGCTCGCCGCGCATGAAGCGGGTCACCAGCGTGACCACGACCGGGAGACGGTCGCCGCGGTGGTCGTTCAAGAAGCCGTGGCCGACGTCGGCGTACTCCTGCACGTCGTGGTCGATGCCGAGCCGGTCGAGCAGCGTGTCGAGTTGCGCGGCCGTCCCCCGCAGCGAGCGGTCGCGGGCCCCGTAGCTTGCGACGATGGGGCAGGCCCCCGCGAGCCGCGTCTCGGCATCCGGTGGCAGACGGCCGTAGTTCACGCTGGAGGCCTCGAAGCCGCGCCCGGGGGCGAGCGCGAGGGCGAAGCCCCCGCCCATGCAGAACCCGATGACCCCGACCCGGCCGCTGCACCGAGGCTGCTCGGAGAGCCAGGCCCTCACGCACTCGACCTGCTCGAACGCGAGGCCCCGTCCCTCGCGGACGTTGCGCATGATCGTCCAGAGGCAGCGCAGCACGTTGCCAGCCGCGAGCAGGTCTGGCGCGGCGGCGAGATACCCCGCTGCGGCGAGCCAGTCGGCCTGCCGGCGCGTGTCGCCGGTGAGCCCGAAGGCGTCGTGGATGACGACGACGCCCGGCCAGGGGCCGTCACCGGACGGCTGCGCGAGATACACGGGGAGCGGTCCCTGCGGACCGCGAATCGTCAGATCGGGCACGCTCGGTGCGCTCCTCTGGTGGCGTTCGCCTGCGCGACGGCGGCCAGGCTCCCCCGCGATCCTCAGTATCGCAGCCCCGACTGCAGCCGTCGTCGAGTGGAGCGAGCGGCTATCGCGCTCCCGGAGGGTCGCGGCGTCGACAGTCGCGGAGCGCTCTGACTCGAGCTCGAACCCCAGCGGATGGCGCGAGAACGGACTGAACCGTCCTGACTTCGTTCAGACAGCTGTACCGATTGGGTCGGGAGGTGGTGCGTGACGCCCGATGACTTGCGCGGAGGCGATCGATCTCATCCAGGCCGGCGGCGTGGTTGGGAAGCCGCAATCTCGACGCAGACTGCCCATCGGCCAGAACGTCAGCGCCCCTCTGGTCGCTCCGCTTTGTACCCACGAAACTCGCGCGGCCGCATCGACGGCCGGCACCTGTGGGTGGGCGCGGGGAGGCGCAGCGACTGGTCGAACTCGGTCCCGCGCCCGGCGCCGGCATCGAGACGCACCCGCTGCCGAAGGAACCGTACGATCTCCTGTTGGACGACAGGTCGCTCCTGTGGATCGTGTGCGGGATGGCCGATGAGGCCGTATGCGTTCCGTCGGTCGACCACCACCAAGTGCGGAGATGATCGGAGCTCCAGCCTGGGGACCGGGGCTCCGATCATCCTGATGCCGGGTCCGGAGGTCGGACCGTATGTCAGCAGCGCCGCCGTGCCGGTGACACGGCGGCGCTGGTTGTCGGCTATCGAGGCTGACTAAGGTGCGACCGCAACTCCGTTCAGGTAGCTCTGGCCGCTGACCAGGGTCGTCACGCCGCCTCCGCTCAGGTTCGACGACAGGATTTCGCCGCTGTTGGCGTTGGCCCAGTAGATGTGGCTGCTGTTCACGGCGATGCCGACCGGATGTGCCTGGCCGGTGGCGAGGGGCGTCACGTTGGTGCCGTCCAGGTCGGCCTGCATGATCGTGCCGTTGGCAGCGGTGTTGTCGCCGCAGTCTGTCCAGTAGATGTGACTGCCGTACACCGCGATCCCGAACGGGTACGTCTGGTTGCCGACGAGCGCCTGCCACGCGCCGCCGCTCAGCGGCGCCATCATGATCGAGCCGTTGCCGGCAATGTCGCCGAAGTAGATGTGGGTGCCGTCGACGGCGATCGAGGCCGGCTCAAGCATCCCCGTCCCATTGACGAGGAGTGTCGGGTTGCTGCCGTCGAGGTTAGCCCGGTAGATCGTCTGGCCCCCGAGGTTGGTCCAGTAGACGTAGTTACTGTCGAGCGTTACGCCGTACGGATGGCTCCCCGCGGAGACGGAGACGATGGCGGCCGGGTTGCTGCCGTCGAGGTTCGCCATCATGATCGTGTCGTCGCCCGTGTCGGCCCAGTAGATGTGAGTCGCGTTCACCGCAACGCCAAAGGGGCTGTTCTGGCCCGTGACGAGCGTTTGCACGCCGCTGCCGTCCGGATTGGCGGCCTTGATCGTGCCACTCGTACCGGCGCCGGTGGCCCAGTACAGGCCGCTGCCCGGGACGTAGCCAGCGGCAAACACCGGGCCCGCGTAGGACGAGAGCGTGTCGCGGTTCATCGCTGCCACGACGTAGTACGTGCCGACCGAAGGGGCCGGCGTGACGTCGTAGCTGATGCCCATCGCGGTCGCGACCTCGGTGTACGGGCCACTCGAGGTGGTCGACTTCCCGATCCAGTAGGCCCCGTAATAGCCGTCGGGGTTCGTCCACGTCAGATGCACGTACGGGACGTCGACCGTGGCGGACACGAGCTCGGCCGTCAGATCGGTCGGCGGACTCGGCGCCGTCGCCTCGTGGATGGTCACCGTCGCCGTGGCCGGCGTTCCCGCGATCCAGCCACGGCTCGAAGCGCTCACAGACAGGGTGACTGTGAAGGTCTCGTCCGGCTCGCCGATCACTCCATCGACGAGGATCGGCACACAGAAACTGCCCTGGCCGCCCCTCGGAAAGCTGACGGTCGTGTTGACGGCGGTGTAGTCGCCGTCCGCGACAGTTGCGGACCCGTCGCTGGTGGCGACAGTCACGATGGGCGCCTTGCCCTTCGTCACCGAACGGTCCACGCCGATGGAGACGCAGCCGTCGCCCTCGCTCACTTCGTAGGTGGCGCTGTCGAAGTAGACGGTGTTGTCCGTCTTGGTTGGCGGCGCGGCCGCCGCAATGCCAACGGTGGTCAGCAGCAGCGCGAGCGTGCTCACGCTGACCGCGGACACGACGAACCACGGCCGGTGGTTACCGCTAGCCACGAACCTCATCGGTGAACTCCCTCCCTCTACTGGAGCAGACTGCGTCCTGGTCGCGATACGGCCACTGTCGATCGAGGCGGGCGTGCGGGCTACCGTGCCGGTACGGGGGTGGGTACGGTA
>JAKAAV010000327.1:0-2072 GCA_021802185.1 Chloroflexota bacterium
GACGAGATCGAGTTGGGCCGGGAGGACGACGGCTCGCTCGTCATCGACCTCGAGTGCCGTCCGCCACTCCCGCGGCGATCTGCCGACGTCGAGATCGAGGTCTTCGAGCGCTGGCGCCCGAGCGGGAACGATCGGTTCGAGCGAGTCGACTACAAGTTCGAGATCCGCCATCACGAGCTGGGCTATCGACGGGCGTTCCATCGCCACGACGCCGAGCGCTTCCTTCAGGCCTTCGACGTCGCAACCCACGAGCATTGCGAGGCTGCGCTCGGGTATGCCACCTGCGCCAATTACTTCGGCGACCCTGTGGCAGATGCCAGTGATGGTTTCCGCCGCGTGTACGAGCTGTGGCTGACGGACGAGAAGCCCGACTGCTCCGCTCTGACCTGTCTCAGTTGAGTGATCCACTCCGACACCCACGTGCCTCGACGGTCTCGAGGGCTCTCAGGCGTCCGCTCTGAGCCAACCACGGGCGCGTGGCCCCGGTTCTCATCGGCGCGCGACCACATGCACTCACATCGATACCCCCGATTCCGCAATCCGGTCGACGCGGGTACCATCGCGGCGAGCCATGCGACCCTCACGTCTGCTCCTCCTCGGCGCCGTCGGCTCGGCGTGCGCCTACGCGCTCTACCTGCGGAGCGACGCGCACCGCCACGGAAACCGCCTGTTCTATCGCGATGGGCGGCCGAACGCCGCCGGACGCTGGGTCGGACGCGGGTATGCCGTCGTGCTCGGGCTCGGCCTCGGCCCCTCATGGGCAGTCGCCCTCGAGACGACCGGCCATCGGACCGGTCGCGTCAGCGCCGTACCGCTCGTGATCGGCGAGTACCGCGAGCAGCGCTACCTCGTCTCGATGCTGGGCGAGCGCTCGCCCTGGGTCCACAACATGCGCGCCGCCGACGGACGCGCGGCCATCCGCCACGGTCGGCGACGCGAGGTGCGCCTCATCGAGGTGGCGCCCGAGCAGCGGGCCCCGATCATCAAGGCGTACCTCGCCCGCGCCTACGGCGCCCGGCCCCACATCCCCGTCGATCCGTCGGCGCCCCTCGAGGCCTTCGAGGCCATCGCCGACCGCTACCCGGTGTTCCGCATCGAGGGGTGATGGCAGGGCGACGCTCGCCAGGACGGCCACGGTGCAGCCGGGTCAGGCGCCGATGTAGTCGACGTACCAGCGCCCGTCGCAAGGCTGCCGCATCGCGGCCACCATCGACAATGGCTACGCGGTCCTGTCGACGGCTCTGACGCGCCGCCGGCGGGTGTCCAGCCCGCTGGGCGTATTCCTGGATCGCCGCTCGCTCCTCTTCGCTCCACGCATTGTCCGACTTCGGCACGCCCGGCCGCCTCACTGCCTTCTGCTCCTCGGTCACCCGTGGCTCCTCTCGTCGCGGGCCGTCGCGCCCGTCGGCTCGCTCCGGCTACCAGCGCTTCAGCTGCGCGATCTGGACCAGGTTCCCGCAGGTGTCGGGCAGCTGGGCGATCGTCGAGCCCGTCACCTCCGTCGGCGGCATGCTGAGCTGGCCTCCCCGCGCCGTGATGCGCTCGCTCTCTGCCGCGATGTCGTCGGTGAAGAACATCGCGGCGGGCTGGCCCTGCTTGAAGAGGGCCTCCTGGTAGGCCTTCGCGGCCGGGCTGTCGTTCGCTGCCAGCTGCAGCTCCGTACCGTCCGGCTCCTCCGCCGAGGTCACCGTCAGCCAGCGATACGGTCCGTTGCCGAAGTCGCCCTTCTTCGCGAACCCCAGCACCTCCGTGTAGAAGCGCAGGGCCTTCTCCTGGTCGTCGACGTAGACGCTGGTCAGCTTGATCTTCATCGGGTCCTCCAGTTCGCGGTGGTGCCGGTCGACAACCTTCAGACAAGGCAGGACGCCGGCCTGTGACAGTCGCTCAGCCCTCGCGGGACGTGCTGGCGTCGAGGTGGCGGAGCTTCTCGGGGTTGCTGATCGAGCGCAGCGCGACGACCTGATCGCCGGCGATGTCATCCTCGGTGACAGTATCACCGCCCTGATGAGCGACGCGGGCGCCCGCGAAGCTGGCGCTTTCTGGTGCTGCACGTGCGCCGGTTCCGGCCTGTG
>JAKAAV010000327.1:2082-3399 GCA_021802185.1 Chloroflexota bacterium
TGGCCCCCGGCGGCCGCCTCAGTCTCGCCGCGACTGCGGCGGCCGGCGTCGCGGCGTTCTGCGTCACGCTCGCGGGGTCCGGGTGGGCCCTGCTGATCCTGCCCCATGGGTGGGAGGCCCCTCGACAGGACGGACGCGCTCGACCCGGGATCAGCGGTTGGCGGGCGTCTCCACCAACCGCGACGCCGCGGCCGCGGCTGACTCGTGCACGCGCAGGAGCGGGACACCCGTCGCCTGCGCGACCGACCGAACGCTCTCGAACTCCGGCATCGCGCCGATCACGCGCCCCTCGGCGAGCTTGACCTTCACCGTCACCTGGCCATACGGCGTCTCGACAGTCTCGAACGCCCGGTCGGCCTCGTGCCGCCTCACGCCATGCACGCGGACGCCGAGCGTCGTCGTCTCGCGGAGCAGCACGCCGGCGATGGCGGCCTCGTCCTCGACACGCGCCACGACGGCCACGAGCACGCCCTGCCGGCCCTTCTTCATCGAGAGCGACGAGAACGTCACATCGAGCGCGCCCGCGGCGGTCAGCGAGGCCGTCACCGGCGCGAGCAGCTGGGGACTCATGTCGTCGATGCTCGTCTCGACGACGACATGCGTCGAAGCGGCCTCCGCGCGGGCCTGCTCGTCCTCCGCGAGCGGGCGGCCCAGCCAGAGGCGCAGCACGTTCGGCCAGGGGAGATCGGCGCCGCCGGCTCCGTACCCGACTCTAACCAGGCGCATCGGCGGCTGCTCGAAGCGCGCCAGCGTCGCCGCGATCGCGGCCCCGGTCGGGGTGACGAGCTCCCGCCCATCGCCGAACGGGCGCAGCGGTGCGCCCGCCGCCGCGAGAAGGTCGAGGGCCGCGGGACTGGGCGCCGGAAGCGCGCCGTGGTGGCGGCCCGTGATCTGGCCCGTGCTGACCGGCAGCGACGACGCGTACAGCTCGTCGACCCCGAGGTGAGCGAGGCCCGCCACCGTCCCGACCACGTCGGCGATCGAGTCGATGGCCCCGACTTCGTGGAGCTCGACGTCTTCCGGCGCGGCGCCGTGGATCCGGCCCTCGACCTCGACGAGCCGGCGGAAGACCGCGATCGAGCGCTCGCGCACCTCCGGCGCGACGGCGGATCGATCGAGCAGGTCGACGATCTCACGGAAGGCCCGGTGCGGCTGCCGGCGCTCAGCGACCACCTCGACCTGCGTCGCGCGGAGCGGCCCGCGGCGTACCTCGCGCGATTCCAGCCGCACGTAGCCCGCCAGGCGCATGCCGTCGAGCGTCTCCGACAGGACGTCGAGGGGGACCCCCGCGTCGACCACGGCGCCGAGGCACATGTC
>JAKAAV010000328.1 GCA_021802185.1 Chloroflexota bacterium
GGCGACCACGTGTACTGGCTCGGGCGCGGCACGCTGAAGCAGGCGCTCGTCGGGCCGTTCGAGGTGCTCGAGGAGCGGCCCGGATCCGACCTGGTCGGCTGGCGGTACGCGGGACCGTTCGACGACCTGCCCGCGGTCGAGCAGGCGTTCGCCGCCACGCCCGGCCCCGACGGCCGGCCATACGAGCACCGCGTCGTCGCGTGGGACGAGGTCGGCGAGGAGGAGGGGACGGGGATCGTCCACATCGCCCCCGGCTGCGGCGCCGAGGACTTCCAGCTGGGACGCGAGCTCGGCCTGCCGATGATCGCCCCGCTCGACGAGAACGGCGTGATCGTGCCGGGCTTCGGGTTCCTGAGCGGACGAGACGTGCGCGAGGTCGCCGAGCCGATCATCGAACGGCTGCGAAAGACGGGCCGCTTCCACCGCGTCGAGCCGTACCTGCACCGCTACCCGCACTGCTGGCGCTGTGGCACACCGCTCGTCTTCCGGCTCGTGGACGAGTGGTACATCAGCATGGGGCCGGTGTACGACCAGCCTCGCGAGACGCTCACGCGCGAGCAGATCGACGCGAGCCTGCGCTACCAGATCATGGAAGCCGTCGACGACATCAGCTGGATCCCGGGCTTCGGCTACGAGCGCGAGCTCGACTGGCTCCTGAACATGCACGACTGGATGATCAGCAAGAAGCGCTACTGGGGGCTCGCGCTGCCGATCTACGACTGCCGGGCGTGCGGGACGGTGGCGGTCGTGGGCGGCGTCGCCGAGCTGCGCGAGCGCGCGGTCGAGGGCTGGGAGCAGTTCGAGGGCCACACGCCGCACCGGCCGTACGTGGACGCCGTGAAGATCGCGTGCCCGGGATGCGGCGAGCCCGTGGAGCGGATCAGGGACGTCGGCAACCCCTGGCTGGACGCCGGCATCGTCCCGTTCTCGACGCTGCACTACCGCACCGAACCGGACTACTGGCGCCGCTGGTTCCCGGCCGACTTCGTCACCGAGAGCTTCCCGGGGCAGTTCCGCAACTGGTTCTACTCGCTGCTCGCGATGAGCACGGTGCTCCGCCGAGAGGCCCCGTTCCGGACCCTGTTCGGGTACGGGACCCTCTTCGGCGAGGACGGCCGGCCGATGCACAAGAGCTGGGGCAACGCGATCGAGTTCGACGATGCCGCCGAGCGCATGGGCGTCGACGTCATGCGCTGGATGTTCGCGAACGCGCGGCCCGAGGACAACATCCTGTTCGGCTGGCACGCCGCCGACGAGGCGCGGCGGCAGCTGCTCGTGCTGTGGAACGTGTACGCGTTCTTCGTGACGTACGCCGGGCTCGCGGGCTGGGCGCCGGAGCGGGGGATCGCGGCCGCGCTCGAGGCGGCCGGCGGCCGCGAGGGGTGGCCCGCGCTCGACCGCTGGATCCTGTCTCGAGCGGCGGGCCTGGCGGCGGCGGCCGGCGAGGACCTGGACCGGTACGACGCGCTGGACGCCGCGCGCGAGATGGCGGCGTACATCGACGACCTCTCGACGTGGTACCTGCGGCGATCGCGCGACCGGATGCGTGGCACGGCAGACGCGGCCGACCGGGATGCCGCATTCGCGACCCTGCACGCCGCGCTGGTCGCGGGCGCCCGCGTGATGGCGCCCGTGCTGCCGTTCCTCACCGAGTCGATGTACCGGAACCTGCTCGGCGAGGTCGACCCGTCGATGCCCGACAGCGTCCACCTGACCCGCTGGCCTTCCGACGAGCTGGCGGCCCTGCGCGACGAACGCCTCGAGGCCGGGATGGCGACGGTGCGCCGCGCGGTCGAGCTCGCGCGCGGCCTGCGCTCCCAGGCCGGGCTCCGCGTCCGGCAGCCGCTGGCCCGCCTCTGGCTCGCGCTGCCCGGAGCCGACCTGCCCGACCGCGACGCGCTGCTCGCGCTGCTGGCGGACGAGCTGAACGTCCGCGAGGTCGAACTGATCGGGGACGAATCGACGCTGGTGGAGCGTCGCGTCCGTCCGCTGCTGCCGAAGATCGGAGCGAGGCTCGGCCCGCAGACGAGGGACGTGCTCGCGGCGGCCCGCGCCAACCAGGTGGAGTACCTGCCGGACGGCTCCGTGCGGCTCGGCGGCGTGACGCTCGCGCCGGACGAGGTCGAGATCCTCGCCACGCCGCGGGCCGGCACGGCCGTCGCGCACGACCAGGGGCTCGTCGTCGTCATCGACACGATCCTCACCGACGACCTGCGGGCCGAGGGCGACGCGCGCGAGCTGCAGCGCGCGATCCAGGACCTGCGGCGCGACGCCGAGCTGGCGCTGGACGACGCGATCGAGGTCTGGCTCGGCCTGACGGATGGGCTGCGCGAACGTCTCGAGCCGTACCTCTCCCGGGTCGCCGCCGAGACGCTCGCCTCGGAGGTGCATCTCGCGGATCCCCCGCCCGGCGCGCCGGCCTCCGACGTCGAGCTCGACGGCGAGCGGGTACGGGTCGGCCTCGCCCGCGCCACCGGCGACGCCGCGTGAGGATCACGTGACCACGCGGCGACCGGCGACCACGAGACGGCCCGGCCCGCGGCCCGCGCCTGGCAGGTGGTGGGACGTGTCCGTCGCCGGGACGACGTGGCCGCGGTTGCTCACGTTCGCCGGCGTCGCCGCAGTCATCGTCGTGGCCGACCAGGTCTCGAAGGCGTGGGTGAACGCATCGTTCGGCGTCGCGTACACGACCGGCCCGGCGCCCGCGGCCGCACTGGTCCCGCCGACGCCCGTGCTCGGTGACTGGGTCCGGATCGCGAAGGGGTACAACAGCGGCGCGATCTTCAGCCTGTTCGGGCAGACGGCCTCGCTGTTCGCGGTCGCAAGCCTTGTCGCGATCGCGGCGATCCTCTGGTACGAGGTCACGCGGGGCCGCCGGGCATCGTGGCTGCTCACGCTCGCGCTGGGCCTGCTCATGGGCGGCGCGATCGGCAACGAGATCGACCGGATCCGGCTCGGCTATGTCATCGACTGGGTCGACATGGGCGTCGGCACCTGGCGCTGGTACACGTTCAACGTGGCGGACGCGGCGATCAGCGTCTCGATCGTCGTGCTCCTGCTGATCGGCGTGTTCGGCGACCCGTTCGCGCAGCGCGAGGCAGGCGCGGGAGGCGAGGAGCCGGCGGGCCACGATGCCGCCGGGCGCGACGTCGAGCGGCGTCCCGGGTAGGTGGCACAGCACGTGAGCCTCGCCGTCCCGCCCGGCGCGAGCGGCCTGCGTGCCGACCGATTCGTCGCGGACGCGACCGGGATGTCGCGGGCCCACGTCCAGCGCCTGATGCGCGAAGGCCTGCTGACGCGCGGCGGTCGGGCGTTGCGCGCGAACGTCCCCCTCGCGGCCGGCGACCACCTCGAGCTCGAGGTCCCGGACGTGCGTCCGGCGGAGCTGGGGGCGG
>JAKAAV010000329.1 GCA_021802185.1 Chloroflexota bacterium
ATCTGGTGGGAGACGCAGGGCATCGCCAGCATCGGGCTGCGGCCGCACTCGGTCTACGGGCCGGGGCGCGACCAGGTCATCACGTCGAAACCCACCGTCGCGATGATCGCGGCGGCTGCCGGGCGGCCGTACCGCGTCAACTTCGGCGGTCGCTCCCAGTTCCAGTTCGTCGACGACGCCGCGAGGGCGTGCCTGGCGGCCGCGCGGTCGTTGTCGCATGGTGCGGCGGTGTACAGCCCGCCAGGGCCGCGTGTCGGGGTCGACCAAGTCATCGAGACCACCGGGCGGCTGCAGCCGGCCAGCGAGGGGGCGATCACGTGCGATGACGTGCCCCTCCCCTCCCCGAGGCGTTCGACGGGCGCCCGTTCGAGGCGGCCCTCGGTGCGCAGGCGCGAACGCCGCTCGAGGACGGTGTCCGGGAGACGATCGAGACGTACCGACGCGCGATCCGTGGGGTCGTGCACGCGGCGTGGCTCGATCGGGTCCTGGGGGCGTAGGCGCCAGCGCCGCCCTGGAGACCGCGTCGTTTCTCCGCGCCGCCTGGCGGACTCACGTCGTCAGTAGTTCGTGATCGTCAGGTGCGTCGCGGACCGGTCATTGCGGGACTTGATCGTCCACATGTACGTCTTCGGGCTCTCGCGGAGGCGCCACCGCGGATCGGCGTACAGCTCGCGCACGAAGGGCGTGTCCTTGATCACGACCATCACGCGCGAGGGCACGCTGGCGAGCGCGTCGCGCAGGCGAAGCTGGTCGGCGGATCCGAAGCTCAGGTTGTCGTAGTCGCTGAAGTCGCTGTCGTACGGCGGGTCGACGAACACGAAGTCGTCAGGCTCCAGGCATGCGTCGTGCAGGAACGGCTCGAAATCGCGGCTGGTGAAGCTCGTCGCCGCGAGGCGCTCGGCCATCGGCGCCGCGAACAGCACGTCGAGCTTCGACGCAAGCGACTTCCGGTTGTAGCTGACCCCACCGTAGGGCACGTTGAACTCGTTCCGGCGGTTGAACCGGAACATCGCCGCGTACGCGAACTCGCGCAGGAACAGGAAGTCGGCCGACCGGACCGCGTCCCAGCGTCGCGCGACGCGGGCCCCGTTGTACCGGGCCCGCACCGCCATGTAGAGCGCCGCGCGCACCGCCCCCTCGACGTTCGCGAGAAGGTCGCGTCGCGAAAGTGGCCGCCCCACGTCGCCCTCGACGCGCCGCATCCGCCGGAACTTCAGAGGCAGGTCGCGCTTGGCCCGCTCGAGGAACCCGGACGCCAGCCCGGTGCCGGCGGTCTCGAACAGCGCGGACAGAGCGCCCAGGTGACGGGTCAGCGCACGTTCCGCGTGCTCGAGGTCGACCGCCTCGAAGGCCGTGGCGAGCTCGCCGAACAGCGCGTCCAGCCCGGAGAGCTGCTCCCACGCGCCTGCGAGGGCCGTCACCGCCTCGCGAAAGACCGGCTCGCGCGTCGCCGTCGCGAGGTAGAGCGAGACCAGGTCGCGGCAGGCGTCGTTCGCGAGGGCGGGGACCTCCGCGGGCACCGCGAACAGCACCGAGCCGCCGCCCACGAAGGGGTCGACGAACCGGCCTGTCAGCGGGGGCGCCAGCGCGGCGACCGCCGGCAACTCCTGCGTCTTGCCGCCGGGCCACTTGAGGAAGGGCGTCAGCGTCGGGGTCGCGGCCAGGCGCGGAGGCGCCGGGGCGGCATCGAGATCGGCGAGCGGGGGCAATCGCAGCGGAGCCAATCGGCGCCTCGGCAGGAGACGAATGCAGGAACGACTGTCGACTGTAGCAGCGCGAGACGTGGCGAAGGCCCGGCCCTGGCGGTGACGATCAGCCGGCGCCCGGCCCGGGTGCAGGCCGCGGTCGCGGATGGGAAGATCACGAACGTGCAGGCGAGGCAGTTCCCGTCGAGCGACCCGCACTCGCAGCCCGATCGGGCGGGCCCGGGCGACGCTGGCGCGGCAGCCGGCGTCACCGCTTCAACCGACGCGCCCGACCCGCCGGCGGCGTCGATCGTCCTGCCGCGCCCGGCCGGCCATCCCGGGTTCGTCCACGCCGAACCCGTCATGGGCACGGTCGTCCTGTTCGACGTCCGCGACGCCGACGTCCCCCGTGGAGCGCTCGAGCGTGCGATCGCCCACCTCCATGACGTCGACCGCCGCTTCTCGACGTACAAGCCCGACAGCGAGGTGAGCCGTCTCGGACGCGGGGAGCTGGTCCTCGACCAGGCAAGCCCGGATCTGCGCTGGGTGATGGGCCTGTGCGACGAGCTCGCGCGCCTCACCGACGGGTACTTCGACGCGCACGCGTTCCGACCGGACGGACACCCGGACCCGACCGGCGTGGTGAAGGGATGGGCGGTCGAGGATGCCGCGTTCCTTCTGCTCGAAGCCGGCGTCCGGGACTTCGCGGTCAACGGAGGCGGCGACATCGTGACGCGCGGGTCGCCGGAGCCGGGATCGCAGGCTCCCTGGCGCGTCGGCATCCGGCACCCGATCGAGCGGGATCGGCTCGCGGCCGTGCTCGAGGTGCGCGACGGGGCGGTCGCGACGTCCGGCACGTACGAGCGGGGGGCGCACGTGGTCGACCCGCACACGGGCCGACCGGCGGACGAGCTGCTGAGCCTGACCGTGGTCGGGTCGAGCCTGACGTGGGCGGACGCCTTCGCGACGGCGGCATTCGCGATGGGACGCCGGGGCGCCGAATGGCTGGCGGCCCGGGAAGGCTACGAGGCCTTCGCGATCACGTCCGACGGCTGGACGCTCGCGACGCCCGGCCTTGACCGGTTCCGAGCCTAGGCGGTCGTCCCGCGCCGCCGTTCGGGCCGCAGCTCAATACTCGCCCTTGATCACGAAATACGACCCGCGGATGGTCCCGGCCAGCCGGGACTTCTGCCGCGCGAACTTGAACGAGGCGAGCTCGGCCGGGACCTCCATTCCGTCGGAGAGCTTGAACCCGACCGCCCGCTTGCCGGCGTCGTCGATGGCGTACATGACGTTGATCGACAGCCCGCTCTCGTAGAAGACGTAGGCCATCCGGATCCCCTCGACCTCGAACGCCGTGGCCTCCAGCGGACGAGACGCGATGACGAGGCCCCGCTCCTCTCGAAGGATCCGGTGCACCCAGTCGACGACGTCGCCGACCTCGCTCGCCGGCGACACCGCGAACTCGTGGTCGTACCTGTTCCTGTAGTACCGCGCCTCGTTCGCCCGCAGACCGGCAAGCGCGGGCGCGACGGGCGAGGATTCGAGGCCGACGCTCGACACGTCTGCGAAGTCGACGACGTAGGACATGACCACCTCCGTGCCGAGCAGCATGGCGCAACATGCGCGGTGTGTCGCGCGCCACCGCGCAGACGCCACGACGATCGCACGTGGCGATGCTGTCG
>JAKAAV010000330.1 GCA_021802185.1 Chloroflexota bacterium
GAGCCGTCTGCCGCATTCCCGAAGGTCGGCGGATGTGGCCGGCGCGTGCCTCACGCCTGACCAGTCCTCGCGGACGAGCCCCGGCCCTCCTGATGGAGCGACGGCGCCCGTCAGCCGGGCTGAACCTCAGCGAGCACGTCGACGTAGGTGGGCGGCGGAGGCTCCGTGCCGGGGGGCAGAGAGGGCCTCACCGCGCTGTCGTACCACGCCTGGTGCGCCTCCGGCGACTCCCAGACCTCGACCACGCGGTAGCCGGTGCTCGTCGTCCCACTCCAGTGCCCGAGAAACCCGGGCGCCGACTTGATCCTCTCGAGCAGCCCGAGCTGACGGAGGAGGTCGACGGTCTCCGGGCCTCCGCCCGGAAGTTCGTCGACCATGACGACGGCCATGTGTGAGCCCCCCTCGCTTCTCTGCCCGGATCTGATGAACCGGCTCGGCCTGCCGGACGGGGCAGAGATCGTGGCCGAGTCGCGTGAATTTAGCATGGCTGTCAAGCCGAAAATCAGGCCGCTCCCGGCCAGGCAGGCGCGGTGAGGGCCGGGCCGGTTGGCAGGGCCGCGGAAGAGGAGTCCGCGATCAGGCCGCGCGGCCCACGCCGCATCGGTCCCGGCGGCGCCGGTCCCGGCAGCGGGTACTACCCCGGAAGTGTCTCCCCGATCCCTGCATCCACCCCACGCGCCGACGCAGGCCCGATCGGTAGGCTCGCCGGCGGGGGACCGGATCGCCGGACGGAGCATGACCAACCGAATCACGCCGCCTCCGCGGCCGGGCACGAGCGCCGTCTGATCCGGCCCATCGTCGCGCCTCGCCTGCCGACGCTGCCTCGCATCGCTCGAGTGCCTCCGCGCGCGGCCCAGGACATCGCCGCCACCCGTTGAGGATGGCGTCCGGGTGGATCGGAGGGACCGTGGGTCGCAGGTTCTTCGTGCGCGCTGTCATCGTGGCCGCCCTGCTCGTGGGGGCATCGTTCATCGGTGCCGCGCCATCCCGCGCGGCGGGCTTCACCGGCTACGACGTCTCCTGGCCCAACTGCTCGGCCGTCTATCCCGTCGGGCGGACCTTCGGGATCGTGGGCGTCACGGGCGGGCATCCCTTCAGCGTGAACGCCTGCCTCCGGCGTGAGTGGAGCGCCGCCAGGGGCACCGGGTCGCCGCAGCTCTACATGAACATCGCCGCCCCGAACACGACGAGCGTGGGGATGGGCGCGAACGGACCCGCCGGCACCTGCTCGCTCGCGGCCCCGCTCTGTCGCGCCTACAACTACGGCTGGAACGCCGCCCGCTCCGCCTACGGCTACGCGGTCGCCGCGATCGGATGGTCGGGCGCGCACACGACCTGGTGGCTCGACGTCGAGCTCAGCTTCCGCTGGTCGGCGAGCACGTCGGTGAACGCGCGATCGATCGCCGGCGCGATCGCGTACTTCCACGCCGTCGGCCGCCCGGTCGGCGTCTACAGCACGGGCTACCAGTGGGCCCGCATCGTCGGCTCGTACCGGCCCGGCGTCCCCATCTGGTACGCCACGTCGAACCCGACCGCAGCCGGGGCGCTCCGGCGCTGCAGCGCCGCGAACAGCTTCACCGGGGGCCCGATCCGGCTCGTGCAGTACACGCCCGGTGGGCTCGACGCCGACGCGCTGTGCGGGGCGTCAGCGTCCGCGCCCGCCCCAGCGGCCGTGTCGTACGCCCGGGCCGTGACACTCACGGCGATGTGCTCGGGGATCCACGTTCGCACGTCCCCGTCCGGTGGCTCGATCGTCGAGCGCCTGCCGGCCGGCGCGCACGCCGTGGCGACAGGTGCCGTGCTCGGCAGCCAGTACGTCTCCGACTGCTACCGGCACGGGACCTACCGTTGGTGGTACCGCATCACCGCGTTGAGCGGAAAGACACTGCGCACGCCGCTCTACGTGCCGACGGCGTTCTGGGCACAGGGCGGCTGAGTCGGGCGCCTTCGTCGTCCTGACGTATCACCCGGTCCGACAGGCGCGCGCCGCAGGCGCGAGGCGTCGGGGGCGGGAGCTGCGCGATCGGCCCGCACGGGGCGCAGCCTGTCATCTGCGCTCGTCTGCCAGCAGTATCGCAGCGCCCGACTGGCGCACGACGCGCTCCCGTTGGGGGTGCTGGGCCGTGGCCGCCCGGCGTGTCTGCGGGGCGCCACGAGGACCGCCGACCAGTGTACCGTGGGGTCATGGGTCAGAAGCAGACGGGACGCAAGGCGGCTCGGGAGGCCGACAAGGTCATGCGCGCGCTGGAGCGCGAGCACCGGCGGCAGGCCGAGCGCACGGCGAACACCCCGATACCGGACGCGCCGCCGCGGCAACCGCGCCAGCCGTAACGGGCAATCGCTGCGGCCGGCGAGCGTGCCTCGGCGAAACGCGCCCACCGCAACGAAGCCGGGCCGCAGCCCTCGGGCCGTCGGCCCGCGGATCAGCCGCTGATCTCGGCCCGCTCGGCGAAGACCGCTGCGACGAGCAGCGCAGCGACCAGCCACACGGCGACGAGCACGAGCGCCGAGTCGGCCGGCAGCGCGGCCACGGTCGCGCCGCCGCCGAACCCGCCCGAGGTTGCGGCACCCGTGTTCACCGAGGCCTGGGCCACGTTGAAGGGCAGGTACTTCACGATGTCGGGCAGGAAGATGCCGGCGAACGTCTCCCCGAAGTAGAGCGCGATGCCGGCGCCGATGCCGGCCAGCTGGCTGCGCGCGAGCGTGGCGATCGCGAACCCCAGCGCGCCCTCCTCGAGGATGGCGAACCAGCCGCGGACGAACTGCTCGGGCAGCCGGCCGAGCGTGGGGCCGTCCCCGAGCCCGGCCGTCGACACACCAGCGATGTGCGCGCCGACGAGAGCGGCACCGACCCCCACGCCGAAGGTCACGAGGAGGGCGACCGCGACGATCACGGCGATCGACGCGAACGTCAGGAGCAGGTACCCGCTCCGGCTCCCGCCCCGGGCGACCGCGTTCTTGAGCGTCCCCCAGGTCCACTCCGATCCGGCGACCGCGGCGCCGTAGATGACGGCGAAGAGGCCGCCCAGGCCGAGGATGAACGACAGGATGGTGTCGTAGGCGCCCGGGAACGTGAGGAGCCGCAGCTCGGCCAGGCGCTCGTTCGGGGCGGCCCCGGTGCGGTGCGACGTCGCCGCGACGGCCAGGATGATCAGGGCGAGCAGGCCGGCCAGGAGCCCGAACGTCACCCAGGTGGCCAGGCGGCGCGCGAGCTTGCGCAGGCCCGAGAGGAAGAGTCTCATCGGCGCGCCCCGCCGGCGGCCGGGCTGTCGCCGTCGGCTGGGGCCCGGAGGCCCGCGAACGGCCCCTCGTGCCCGGGCTCCTGGTCGCCCGTGAGCTCGAGGAACAGCATCTCGAGATCGTTGCCCG
>JAKAAV010000331.1 GCA_021802185.1 Chloroflexota bacterium
AGGCGTTCGCCGAGCAGCTGCGCCGGGCCGGCCACGACGAGGTCACGACGGAGATCCGAGAGGCGCCGGAGTTCTACTTCGCCGAGGGCTACCACCAGCAGTACCTCGCGAAGAACCCGGACGGGTACTGCGGCCTGCAGGGGACGGGCGTGGCGTGTCCCGTGGGGCTGTTCTCGACGAAGAGGTAGCGCGCGATGGGAGACGCCGCGGGAAACGGGCTGGGCGAAGTGGGCGACGTGTCCGCGTTCATGCGCGCGACGGGGCTCGTCATCGACGACGCGACTGGGACTCGCGTGTCGGGGCACATGGACCTCGGCAGCGAGCATCACACGCCGCACGGGATCGTGCATGGCGGTGTCTACGCGGCGGCGGTCGAGAGCGCGGCGAGCATCGGCGCGAGCCTGGCCGTTCGCGACCGCCACGAGCAGGCGGTCGGGCTCACGAACACGACGCACTTCCTCCGGGCCATGACCGCCGGTTCCGTGCGTGTCGAGGCGGTCGCGCTCCACCAGGGCCGAACGCAGCAGCTCTGGCAGGTGGACATCCTCGATGCCCGGGATCGGCTCGTCGCGCGGGGCGAGGTGCGTGTGCAGAATCTGCCGGGCGGCAGGGTTCCGGGCGGCACCTCGCACGCTGACCCGCCGGCAGTGTGAGCCGCGACACGGTGACCGGCCTCCGCCGGCGCCGGGTCAGCAGAGCACGTCGGCGTCGACGGAGCCCCACGAGTACTGCACGATCTTCACCGGACCGCCCGTGAAGCCCCACGACGCCGCGCAGTGCTCGAGCGCGAGCTGCGCCGTCGTGTGCACCGTCGCGTACCAGACCGCGACGCGGGGCCGGTACGACCCGGCGATCGTCCGCCACTGGTACGAGGTGCTGTAGACGCCGACACGAACCCGGCCGGCCAGGTACCGGAGCGCTCCGGCAACCGCGGCCGCGTTCACCGACGTCGAGCGTGTCCAGTTCCCGTTCAGCTCGACGTCCAGCCACCAGCGCGGGGCGTAAGCGCCGGAACCGAGCCGCGACACCGCGAAGGACCACGCCGCGCGGGCGGCGTTGTACCCGTAGTTGTACGAGCGGCACCAGAGCCGGGTCGTCGAGCAGGTGCCCGCCGGGCCGGTCCGGCCCATGCCCGCGCTGGCCCCCGCCGGCGTCCCGATGTTCATGTACAGCTCCGCGAGCCCCGTTCGTCTCGCGATCGCGAACTGGCTCACGAGGCACGGGTTCGCCGTGAAGGCACGGCCGCCGGTGACCCCCACGACCGCGAAGTCGCGTCCGCCCGGAAGGCTCTGGTTGCAGTTCGGCCAGGAGACGTCGAAGCCCAGGTACGCGAACGACGTCGCATGGCCGATCCCCGTGTCGGTGGCGGTCGCCGCGCTCGGCATCGCCGTCAACAGCGAGAGCAGCACGAGCCCCGCGAGCCCCGCCCGGAGCAGGCGTCGCGACGTCCGCATCGTTCCTCCGATCTGCCGGCGCCGTCCCCTGGCTCGTCCGGCCGGCCCCCCATCGGAACGGTGCCACCGGACACCGCCTCGGGGCGTCCCCCCAGACGGGTGATCGGGCATGACCGGATGGGACTACCGGCGTACCGGGGAACACGTCGCTCCCGTCTCGGGCGGCGGTCGATTCAGACCGCGACGCCCGGTTGCGCGCGCCGGGCGTCACCTCGCCACTGTCACATCGGTGATAGAGCCGTGATCGCCTCCGGGTGCGTTCGCGTGTCGGAGCGCGGCGAACCTGAGCGCCGCACCCAACGCGGGCGCATGGGGCGCCCGACGTGCCGGAGCGGAGGGGTCCCGTCGACCGTGTCGCCGGGCCGCACTCCATGGGAGGTCCGAATCGAGTGAACGACCACACGCAGATCCAGCCGGGCTGGGACATCTACTCGCGCGACGGAGCGCATCTCGGAAAGGTGAGCGACGTCACCGACTCGTACGTCACGCTCGAGAAGGGGATCCTCTTCCCGACGCACTACTTCGTGCCGGGGTCGGCCATCAGGGATGTCCGTCCGGACCAGGGCCAGGTCTTCGTCGATGCCGCCAAGGGCGAGATCGGCCAGATGGGCTGGGACCAGCCGCCCGTGGACGATGTCGACGGCGACTACGTCGGCGCGGCGTCGGAGCCGTCGACGAACGGAACGTGGGACGCCACGGCGGCCGGCCGGCAGCCGGTCGGCGACGGGGAGCCGGGCGACGCCGTCGATGCCGGCGAGACGCGCCGGATCCCACGCTACGAAGAGGAGCTGCGCGCCGAGAAGCGGACGCAGCAGGCGGGCGAGGTCCGCGTCAGCAAGGACGTGGACGAGGAGGAGCAGTCGTTCGACGTCCCGGTGACACGCGAGGACGTCGAAGTCCGGCGAGTCGCGGTCGATCGCCCGGCAAGCGACCAGGACGAGGCATTCCGGGAGGGCGACACCATCCGGGTACCGGTCCGGGCCGAACAGGTCGAGGTGACCAGGGAGCCGCGCGTCGTCGAGGAAATCGAGATCCGGAAGTCGGCCCACCAGGACCAGCAGCGGGTCTCGGACACCGTGCGGCGTGAGCGCGTCAACGTCCAGGGCTCGGGCAACGTCGGCGTGGATGACTCGGGGAACGCCGCCACGTCAGCCGGCGACGTGGACACGTACGACCGCGACCGCGCGCGCGGCCAGGACGCCCACGAGACCGGTCGTTCCGGTGGCTACCCGACCGACACCGACGACGGTCCAGGATCGCCCGACCCGCTCTAGGGCCGCCGCGCGCTCGGCGCGCCGCCTCGGTCAAGGCACGAACGTTCTCGAGGCCTCCCGGGTCACGCCGGGAGGCCTCGTCGCATCAGGCCGCGTGGCCCCCGGTTCCGATCGGCGCCGGCGGAGAAGCAGCACAGCGACGCGACGTCGCACGCTGCGGTCGCGTGACAGTGGCGTGGCGCCGCCCACGCGGCGATGGCTCCACGAGCCGGAGCGCGTCTGCGGAACGCCTCGGCTCCGCTCGGGCCGACACGACGTCCCCGTCGATGTAGCCTCTCGGCGAGATGGAGCAGGGATCGACTCGGACGCGCGTGCTGTTCGTCTGCACGGGGAACTCCGCCCGGAGCCAGATGGCGGAGGCGCTGCTCTCGCAGGATCCGGCGTACGAGGTGGCGAGCGCCGGGACGGAGCCGAAGGGCGTCCACGCGCTGACCGTGCGGGTGCTTGACGAGGCCGGCATCGACTGGCGGGCCGCGAGGTCCAAGGCCGTCACCGAGTTCCTCGGGCAGCCGTTCGACGAGGTCATCACGGTCTGCGACCGCGCACGGGAGACGTGTCCGTACTTTCCGGGCCCGGCGCGGCGGCGGCACTGGGACATCGATGACCCGGCCGCCGCGGAGGGCG
>JAKAAV010000332.1 GCA_021802185.1 Chloroflexota bacterium
GCCCCGTCCGGCGTCGGGACGCACACGTGGGCATCGCGATGCGTCCACGTCGTGGTCGCGGACGTCGAGTCCGCGGACGCAGGGGCTGCGGCCAGCACGAGCAGGGCCGCGGCGACCGCGAGCGCCACATGCCGTCGAAGGAACGTTATCGCCACCACCCGGCTTCGGTAACCCTCGACGCGCCCGAACGGGCGCGTCCATGCGCCCGAGGCCCCGGGGAATGCCCGGCCGGCGCGCGGGGCCTGGGGCTCCGCGCGGCCTCTGGCGACGTCGAACGTTACGCGATTGGCATGCCGCGCGGCAATACTGTCACGGCCGGCGACATACTGTCACGGCCGCAGTCGCCGATGGGCCTCCTCGGCCGTCATCCCCTCGACGGCGACGAGCTTCCGGCGCGACTGCGCACTCCCGACGAGGTGGACGGACGAGCGGGGAACGTCGAGCGTCCGCGCCACGAGCCGGAGCAGGGCCTCGTTCGCGGCACCCTCGACGGGCGCCGCGCGGACTCGCGCCCGGAGGATGCCATCCGGGCCGGCGGGGTCGAACGCGTCGACTCCCGCGCGGGGCGTGAGCCGGATCTCGATGCGGGCGACGTCCACCGGCGCGACGGGATTGCCGCGCGCCGCTCAGCCGATCCGCAGGGCGGCGGCGATCACCGAGAGCAGCACGAACGCGACGATCGGCGAGAAGTCGACCATGCCCATCGGCGGCAGGACGCGCCGGATCGGCGCGAGGATGGGCTCGGTCGTCTCGTACAGGAACCGGCCGACCGGCGAGTCGAACCGCGGGTTCACCCAGCTCATGAGCACGCGCCCGAGCAGCACGACGTAGAGGGCAAGGAACAGCAGGCGCAGGAAGTTGGGAAGGAACGCACCCACGACCGCAGTATAGGCGGGCACGGTGGCGGCCCGGGGAAACGCCCACGTCGACCGGTCCGGCCCTGACGGGAGACCGGCGGGCGTGACCCGAGGCCGTGCCCGCGCCGGCGCCCGAGAGCCGGCGGGCACTCGGGCCCGAGTCAGGGAGCCGGCCGTTCCCCGAAGATGGCGCGGCCGATCCGGACGATCGTCGCCCCCTCCTCCACCGCGACCTCGAAATCGTCCGTCATGCCCATCGACAGCGCCGGTCCGAGTCCCGGTTGTGCGCGACCGAGCCGCTCCGCGAGTTGCCGGAGATGCCGGAACGTCGGCCGGGCGAGCTCGGCGTGGGGTACCGCGCGGCCCACGGTCATGAGCCCCTGGATCCGGAGGTGCGGCAGCGCGAGCAGCTCGGGCAGGTCGTGCTCGAGCGCATCGGGCGCGTAGCCCGACTTGGCCGGATCGGCGTCGACGTTGACCTCGACGAGGACGGGCAGCGACTCCCGTCCGACATCGGCGGCCAGCCGGTCGAGGCGGCGCGCGAGCGCCAGCGAGTCGACCGTCTCGACGACGTCGAACAGCTCGACCGCCCGGCGAGCCTTGTTCGACTGGAGAGGCCCGATGAGGTGCCAGCGTGGCGGGGACGCGCCTCCGCCGGTCCCCGTTGCGTCCGGCTCGCCCGCTTGCCACGCGGCCTCCCCATCCCCGACGCGGCGATCCGCGGCTCCGGCGGCCACGCCCCCGATCGACTCGATCTTGGCCGCCGCCTCCTGGACCCGGTTCTCGCCGAGGATCCGGAACCCGGCCTCGATCGCGGCACGAACGCGGTCGGGCGGGACGGTCTTGGTGACAGCGACGAGCGTGACGCGGGCAGGGTCGCGGCCCGCACGGGCGCAGGCGTGCCCGATGCGCCCAAGGAGTGACGCCCTGGTCTCCGCGAGCCGCTCCGCGTCCGGTGTCAGACCGTCACCGCCCGTGACAGTGCCGTCGCGCGCGTGCCTCGTCGACGCCGGCGGCGGTGCGCGTGGTTACCGGCCGCGCCGCAGGAAGGCCGGGATGTCGAGGTCGACCTCCTCGTACGCCGGCCGCCGCTGGACCTGAGCGGGTGCGGGCGTCGGGGCGGGCATCTCGAAGGGGCGCTCCGAGGCGCGATCGGGCACGCCGAGCTGGTCCATCCGCTGTCGCTCGCGCTCGAGGTCGCGCAGGAAGTCCCGGCTCTCGCGCCCCGCTCGGGCGGAGGTGTCCGCCGGCGCGTACTCGCGGCGCTTCGTCGAGTCGAAGCCGGTGGCGATCACGGTGATCATCACGTCGTCGCCCATGCGCTCGTCGATGACCGTGCCGAAGATGATGTTCGCCTCGGGATCGGCCGCTTCCTTGATGATCTCCGCCGCTTCGTTCACCTCGAACAGCCCGAGATTCGGGCCGCCGGTGACGTTGAACAGCAGTCCCTGGGCGCCAGTGATGTTCACCTCGAGGAGCGGGCTCGCGATCGCCTGGCGCGCGGCCTCGGCGGCGCGGTTCTCGCCGGAGGCCCGGCCGATGCCCATCAGCGCCGACCCGGCGTTCTTCATGATCGTGCGGACGTCCGCGAAGTCGAGGTTGATGAGGCCGGGGACCGTGATGAGGTCGCTGATGCCCTGGACGCCCTGGCGCAGGACGTCGTCGACGACCCGGAACGCGTCGACGATCGACGTGTTCTTCGTCACCACGTCCTTGAGCCGGTCGTTCGGGATCGTGATCAGCGTGTCGACCTTGTCGCGCAGCAGCTCGGTCGTCTTCTCGGCGACCATCCGGCGCTTCGCGCCCTCGAACGAGAACGGCTTCGTGACGACGCCGATCGTCAGCGCGCCGACCTCCTTGGCGATCTCGGCGATGACCGGTGCGGCACCGGACCCCGTCCCGCCACCCATGCCCGCGGTCAGGAAGACCATGTCCGAGTCCTTGAGGGCCTCGTAGATCTTCTCCTGGTCCTCCTCGGCCGAGCGCTGCCCGATGGCGGGGTCACCGCCGGCGCCCAGGCCGCGCGTGACCTTGTCGCCGATGCGGATCTTGTGCGGCGCATCCGACTGGAGCAGGGCCTGGGCGTCCGTGTGCACCGCGATGAACTCGACGCCCATCATCTCGGCGCGGATCATGCGGTTGACGGCGTTGCTGCCGCCGCCCCCGATCCCGATGACGCGGATGAGTGCGAAATTCTCGGAATCCGACCGCAGCGGCATGCGCGCTCCTCCGGGTACAGTGCGGCGCGGACGGGCGAGGGCTCGTCCGGACCGATGAATGATCGTCTTGACGGCGAGATGCCGCCCTGGGGACGGCGCCCGGCCTTCGGCGGAGTATAGACCGCCGCGAGCGACGGGGGCACCCCCGGGGAAGTCTGCCTACGGGAAGAGGTTGCGGACCCAGTCCCGCAGGCGGCCCACCGCGCCCCCCGCCGGCGCCGACTCGTAGCGCCCGGGCTCGCCCTGGCGGAACTCGCGCTCCCACAGCCGGAG
>JAKAAV010000333.1 GCA_021802185.1 Chloroflexota bacterium
CGCGACGGTGTGATCCCAGCAGTCCATGCCAGGGACCTTGTTCTGCGGGAGGCCGATCTGTCCGGCGAGCTCGGGAATCGCCGCGGCGAGGATGCCGGAGCGGGCCATCACCTGCAGGCCTCGCCCGGGCTCGCGGGCGTGGAGGAGCTTCCGGAGTTCCTGGCCGATGCGCTCCCGCGACACGTACCGCACGAGGCCCGCCGTCTCGTCCATCGCCGCGCGCGTGCCGGGATCGATGTCGAACTCCAGCTGCGCTGACAGGCGCGCAGCCCGAACGAGCCGCAGGGCGTCCTCGTCGAAGCGCCGGCGAGGGTCCCCGACCGCGCGCAGTCGTCGTCGTCGGAGGTCGTCCATCCCCCCGAACGCGTCGACGAGCGTGGCGGGCGGCAAGGGGCGTCGTCCCGAGTCCGCCGGTGGCGCCGAGTTCGCCCCCGCCGCGACCTCCTCACCGGGTCGCGCCCGCCCCCACGCCAGCGCGTTGATCGTGAAATCGCGGCGTTCGAGGTCGCCGTGCAGGTCGTCGCCGAACGTCACCGCGTCCGGCCGGCGATGGTCGCCGTACCGGTGGTCGCGCCGGAACGTCGTGACCTCGACGATCTCCCCGCCCTCGGCCGGCACGAGCACCGTCCCGAAGCGGTTCTCGTAGTGACTTCCGGGGAACAGCTCCAGGATGCGGGACGGGCGAGCGTCCGTCGTGACGTCCCAGTCGCCCGGCTCCAGGCCGAGCAGCGCATCGCGAAGCGATCCCCCGACGACGTACGCCGCGTGACCCGCGGACCACAGCCGCTCGAGCAGGTCGTGGATGCGCGCCGGGACGCGGACACCGATCGACGCCGCGTCGGCCGACGCGGCGTCGGCGGTCGATGCCGCGCTCGCGCTCGCCCGCGCCGGCCGCGGGTTCCGGGTCTCCGTCACGGCGTCCGCCGGGCGCGCGTGACGGCCGTCCCGGGAGCGTTCTGTCGCATGGGGCGGTCAGTCGTGGCCGAGGAAGAGGTAGCTACGCCAGCCGGCGTTGCGTGGATCCGCGAGGTACGGCACGAACAGGGAGTACAGGTCGCTGCGCGGTTCGACGGGTGGCCGGTGCAGCCGCATGTGCGCCTCCTCCGGCAGGCGGCCTCCCTTGTGGTGATTGCACGGCCGGCACGCCGTCACCAGGTTCTCCCAGGTGTGCTGCCCGCCGCGGTGCCGCGGGATCACGTGATCGACCGTGAGGTCGCTGCCGTGGTGGCCGCAGTACTGGCACGTGTGCCCGTCACGCGCGAGGATCTCGCGCCGCGACAGCTTCACGCGCGGACGTGGGCGCCGGATGCGGTACTGGAGCCGGATCACGCTCGGCGCCCGGAAGGTCGTCCGAGGCGTCCGGATCTCGAGGTGGTCGTACTCGAGGACTTCGGCCTTGTCGCCGAAGAGCAGCCGGAACGCGCGCCGAACGTCGCACACGTTCAGCGGCTCGTAATCCGCGTTGAGGACCAGGACCTCGCTATCCATCCCGCAGTGGCTCCTGCCGGTCATCGTAGCAGGCGGCCCCTCCGCGATCCCTGCCGGGCCCGACTCCGGGCATCGCGCGCGCCTCACCAGGGTTGCCCGCCGGTCGCCGGCCACCGAACCCATCCCTCTGGCCCCGAGACGGGGCACGAGGGGCGCGAGAGCGGCCGCGCCCGCTCGACGTGCTCCGACCGCTGTACGCTGCCGCCGTGATCACCATCCACGTCCACTCGTCGAAGACAGGCGACGGCTGGGAGTGCGCGGTCACGGTGCGGGGCGGCACCGAGACGCACCATCGCGTCCACGTCTCAGCCGGCACCCTCGAGCGACTGGCGCCCGGCGCGACCGATCCCGACGAGCTCGTCCGATCGAGCTTCGCGTTCCTGCTGGACCGGGAGCCGCAATCGTCGATCCTGCGCGAGTTCGAGCTTCCGGTCATCGGCACGTACTTTCCCGAGTACGAGACGGCGATCCGGGCGCGGCCCGGCGACTGAGAGGCGGCCGGGGGACTGAGGCTGCGGCTCGGCGACTCAGGCTTGGCGGCGCGACTGATGGCGTGGGGCCCGAGACTGCGGCCTCGACTCCGGGACTGCCGCCGCGCGCCCGAGACTCCGCCCGGCCGCGACCTACCCGCCGGCCTCGTCGTCGAGCTGCCACGCGGGCTTGCGGTGCTCCAGGAATGCCCGGAGCCCCTCCTGGCCCTCCGCCGTCGTCCGCTGCGTCGCGATCCGGCGTGCCGTGTGCCAGCGCGTCGATTCGTGCGGCAATCCGCGGATCTCGCGGACGATCGACTTGGCGGCTCGAGCCGCGGTGGGCCCGGAGGCGAGGATGTCGGACACGGCGGCATCCACGGCGGCGTCGAGCGCGGTCTCTCCCTCGACCACCTCGTGCACGAGCCCGATCCGGGCGGCCCGCGTGGCGTCGAACCGGCGTCCGCCGGGGAAGAGAGCTCGTGCGTGCGTCTCGCCGATCTTCGCGACGACGAACGGCGCGATGACCGCGGGCAGGATGCCGAGCCGGGTCTCGGTGAAGCCGAACCGGGCTCCGGCCTCGGCGATGACAAGGTCGGCGACGGCGCACAGCCCCATCCCGCCGCCCAGCGCCGCGCCGTGCACCCTGGCCACGACCGGCACGGGGCAGCGGTCCATCGCGTCGAGCATCTCGGACAGCGCCATCGCGTCCGCCTCGTTCTGCTCGCGCGTCAGGTCGGCGGATGCGCGCATGGCCGCGATGTCGGCACCGGCGCAGAACGTCGGCCCCTCGCCGGCGAGCACCACGACCCGGAGGGCCGTCGGCTCCTCCTTGCCGAGCGCGACGAAGAGGCGGTGCAGCGCGTCGATCGACGCCGCGTCGAGCGCGTTGCGCACGTCGGGTCGATCGAGCGTGACGCGAGCGACGACCCCGCGTGGTCCCGAACGCTCGAGTCGGACCGGATCGCTCACGCCCACGTCTCGTCGCCCAGCGGAGACTCGCCGCCGGCTGGAGCCGCGTCGCGTTCCCATCGGTACGAGTGCACCGTCCAGATCCGGTCGAGCCCCAGGCGCCGCAGGTTTCGTTCGGACGGGCCGTCCTGGCGCGCCCATGCGGCCGCCAGGTCGCACCCGAGCTCCAGCGCGAGGCCCAGCCGCGCGGCGATGAGCGCCGCGTGGACGCCGCGGCCGCGGAACGCCGGCATGACCGACCCGGGCCCGAGCGCGGCGGCGCCGCGGTGCACGAACATGCCGGCGGCACCGACCGGCGCCCCGTCGAGCTCCGCGACGAACAGGTGCCAGCGATGGTCTCGTGCGATTCCCGGAACCGCCGCGAGCCACGCGGCAGCGACGGCCCCCGACAGCCCGAACCCGGCGAGGACGGTCCGTTCCC
>JAKAAV010000334.1 GCA_021802185.1 Chloroflexota bacterium
GTGAAGACGATGAGGCGGTGGCCGGTCCGCGGGTCGACGGAGATGCCCGGCGTTCAGATCCGGCGAAGGACGATGAGGTGGTGGCCGGTCCGGGGGTCGACCGAGAGATGGACCGCGACCTCGACGGGGCCACCCGTCGCCGCCTCGAGGAGAGCCGCCGTCTCGACCGAGCCGCGTTCCCGCGCCACCCGCGGCAGCGCGGAGACGTAGGGCCGCGCTTCGGGGGCGAACAGATCGGAGACGAGACGGCCGGTGAGATCGCAGTCGGCGACGCCGAGCGCGTCGAGGGCCGCGCGGTTCGCGTCGACGCACCTGCCATCGGCGTCGGCGAGGACACGGGGGAGCGAGGGATCGAGCCACCACCTGTCGGGCGCCGGCCGCGTGTCGTAATGGCCGTCGCGGTACACGTACCAGGTCGTCGCCCACCCGCCGAAGTCGGCGAGCGAGCTGCGCGGTTGCACGCGCACCCGGGGAAACACGCGCCGGAGCCGTGTCTCGAGCCGCTCCGGATCGACGCCCTCGCCGTTCCACCTCACCGGATCGCGCAGCGCCCGTTCGACAAGCGAGGCGAACCCGACGTCGTCGGGCGGGAAACAGCGGGTACTGACGAGGTCACGCAGGGTGGTCACAGCCTGTCGCCACCGCTCGATCCGCTCTCCGTTGGTCAGGTCCAAGCACCGAGTCCCCGTCCCTGCCCCCGGTGGCGCCGACGGTACCACATGGTGTGCAGGTTGTGAAGAGGTATTGCGTAAGGAACGGGCGACGTATGAGGAGATTGCGCGTGCGATCCCGCGGTCGTAGTGTTCGACCGTGCAACGTGCCCCCGGTTCGCGGCCCATCTACAGCATCGGCGCCGTCGCCCGGATGGTGGGCGTGCCCGCGTCGACCCTCCGGACGTGGGAGGAGCGGTACGGCCTCGTGCGCCCGGAGCGCAGCGAGGGCCGCCAGCGACTGTACTCGCGCGACCAGGTCGAGCAGCTCCGGTTCGTCAAGGCCGGCATCGACGACGGCGCGAACCCGTCCGATGCGCACCGGCTCCTCGAGGAGCGGCTCGCCGGATCGTCGCCGCTGTCCCCCGCCCCGAGGCATCGTCTGTTGATCCTGCTGGCGGAACGCGACGAGTTCGCGGCCGAGTTCACGGAGTACTTCCTGCGGACCGAGGGGTACGACGTGCAGGTCGCGCTCGACGCGGAGCGGGCCGAGGAGACGTTCGACCGCATGAGCCCGGACCTCGCGATCGTGGAGGTGCTCATCTCCGGGGGTGCGGGCATCGAGCTCTGCCGGCGGCTCAAGGAGCGCCGGGGCACACCCGTCCTCGTGCTCTCCGCGCTCATGGTCGCGGACGATGCCACGGACGCCGGCGCCGACGCGTTCCTGTCGAAGCCCGTCGACCCGCTCGAGCTCGTGTCGACCATCAAGGATCTGCTCGGCGAGAGCGCGTTCCTGCGCGTTCCCGCGCCGGAGCCTGCATGATCGGGCGGCTGCCGAGCGGGCAGGACAGCCTCGACCTCGTCCTCGGGGGCGGCCTGCCCGAGAACGCGATCAACCTGATCGCCGGTCTTCCCGGCACCGGGAAGACCCTTCTCGCGGAGCAGTACCTCTTCCGCAACACGTCGCCCGAGCGTCCCGGGGTGTACTGCGTGACCACGTCGGAGCCGTTCGAGAAGATCGTGCGATACGGGCAGACGCTGTCGTTCTTCGACCCCTCGGCGGTCGGCCGCTCCGTCTTCTACGAGGACCTCGCGTCCGTGCTGAGGTCAGGCAGTCTCGCCGCGGTCGTCGAGCGGCTGTCGCAGATCCTGCGCGAGCGCCGGCCCGCGGTCCTCGTGATCGACAGCTTCAAGGCGCTCCAGACGTACGCCGCCGACCGCGCCGAGTACCGCAGGTTCGTGAGCGAGCTGGCGGCGCGTGTCAGCGCGCTGTCCGTCAATGCCTTCTGGGTGGGCGAGTACGAGGTCGACGACCTCGCGCGCGACCCCGAATTCGCGGTCGCGGACTCGATCATCTCGCTGCAGCGTCACGCAGGCGGCGAACGCATCCTGCGGTCGCTGCAGGTCCTCAAACTCCGCGGAAGCGGGTTCCGGTCCGGATCGCACGCATACCGGCTGTCCGCCGACGGCCTGCACGTGTTCCCCCGCCTGGCGGACATCCGCGTCGAGGAGCCCTACGAGGTCGCGGCCGGGCGCCTGTCGACCGGCCTGTCCGAGCTCGACGCCATGCTCGGCGGCGGTCTCCTGCCGGGGACGGCGACGCTGATCGCCGGGCCGTCCGGATCGGGGAAGACGCTGCTGGCGCTGCGGTTCCTGCTCGCCGCCGCCGGCGCCGGCGAGCGGGCCGTGTACGCGGGCATGCAGGAGAACCCCACGCAGCTGTGGCGCGTGATGGACGCGTTCGGGTGGGAGCGGGCGGGGGTCGAGGTGCTGTATCGATCGCCCGTCGACGTCTACATCGACGAGTGGGTGTACGAGGTCCTGGAGACCGTCGAGCGGACGGGCGCCCGACGGCTCGTCATCGACAGCCTGAGTGACCTCCGCGTGGCGTCGCCCGACCAGACTCGCTTCCAGGAGTACATGTACTCGCTCGTCCAGCGGTCGGCGCGCGCCGGCGTGAACCTGCTGATGACCCTCGAGACGGCCGCGCTCGGGGCCGGACCGACGACGGCCACGATCTCGCATCTTGCCGACACCGTCATCCTCCTGCGGCATAGCCTCGAGACGGGCCGCATGCGTCGCGCGATCGCGGTGCTCAAGGCGCGCGCGAGCGCGCATGACCAGGCGCTTCGTCCGTTCGACATCGATGGGCGGGGGATCCGCATCGCCGCGGCCGAGAGCGTCGACTGGACGCAGCCCGACGCTTTGGAGGCCATCGCCGAGGCGACCCGCTAGCGGTGGGCGCCCGGTTCGACGAGGACGGGCCATCCCGACGCGACGCACGCGACGCACGGTCGGCGGAACGCGAGGGGATCGCGGCGTCCGCGACCGGCGCCGTGCTCTTCGGCAGCTCGTACGTGGCGACCGCATTCGTGCTGCGCTCGTTCCCCCCGCTCAGCGCGGCCGCGTGGCGCGGCCTGCTTGCGATGCTGGCCCTCGGGATCGTGCTCTTCGCCGGGCGTCTCGGGCCGCGGCCGTCGCGCCCGACGCCTCAGCAGCTCGCCCGGCTCCTCGTGCTCGCGCTGACCGGCGGCCCCGTCTTCATCGTGCTGATGAACGTGGCCGTCCAGAACGCCGGCGCGACGATCACGTCGTTCGTCGCGGGACTCTATGCCGTCCTCGCCGCGGTCTTCGCCCCGGTCGTGCTCCGTGAGCGCCTCACCCGCGCCGCAGGGGCCGGGTTCGTGCTCGCG
>JAKAAV010000335.1 GCA_021802185.1 Chloroflexota bacterium
AGCACATCCTGAGCCGCGCCGTGTAGTCCTGCCATCGGCGGGGAGTGGGGACTGCCGCTACGCCCTGAGATCGGCCAACGCCTCTTCGAGGGCGGATGCGAACCGAAGAAGCGCGATGAAACCTCGGCGCGCCGGCCGGCGCTCAAGAGTTCGGACTATAAACGTTTATAGTATAAACGTTGACAGAGGCGCCTCCGCCGCCTATCGTCGGCTCATGCCCTTCGTCAACCGCTTCGCCGAACGTCACCGCATGGATCTTCTCGCGGCCGACGTGCAGCGAGAGCTGACCGAGCGACACCTCGCGCTCGTGGGCCCTCGTCGGATCGGGAAGAGCCGCCTCCTCACCGACTTCCGCGATCGGGCCGCGGTAGCAGGCGCCGTGGCGACCGTCGAGATCGCCGTGGATTCCGCGGCGTCCACGCTGCCGACGTTCCTGTTCGAGATGGTGCGCGGGGTCACGGCCGGGTTCCTGCGGCACGCCGGCCACCGGCCGCTGCCGGAGGCTCCGACGGAAGCCCAGATGGCTGCTGCTGCCGCCACCGTTGCCCCTGGACTCGGCGAACTCGTCGTAGACGCGCTGCGGTTGCGAAACACGGCACGGCCCGACGGGCACCAAGTGTTCACGACCGCGATCCGGCTCCCGGAGGCGGCCGCGCATGTGACAGGGGTCCCCGTGGTCGTGCTCGCCGACGAGTTCCAGCACATCGTCGACCTCGCGACATACCCGCCGTTCCGCGCGGGGCGTGGGCCGATCGGCAAGAGCGACCGGGGACGCATCCTTGCGGCGCTCAGGCCTGCGATCGAACGACGCGAGCATGTCGGGTGGATCGTCACCGGCTCCAGCATCCGGCTCATGATGGAGGTGCTCGGGTCGGGTCCGCTGATGGGGCGCTTCGACCTGATCGAGGTCACGACATTCGACAGCGCTGACGCACGACGTCTTGCTCGGGCCGTCTGGGAGGATCTGGGTGTCGACTATGCCGACGAGTCCACCGACCGCATCGATGTCCTCGCGTCCGGCCACCCCTTCTACGTGGATGTCGTGTGCCGTGCGGCCGCCGGAATGGCGGCTCGACTCGACAGCGCAGTCACGGTCGACCTGATCGACCGGGCATTGCTGGAGTCGGTCGTCACCGCGACCGGCAGCATCTCGATTGCCTGCCAAGAGACATGGGACTCCATCGTGGCACGCATCCCGGCGCTCCGTGGGCTCGTCCTCGAGCTCGCTCAGCACCGAGACGCATCGGTCCTCGACCTGGCCCGTGAGATCGGTCTGCCGCACGAATCGAACACGTGGGGCTACATCCGCGAACTGGAGCGCATCGGGGTCGTGCAGCGAGCGGGCACCAGGGTCTCGCTGACAGACCCCGTCTTCGGCTTCTGGCTGGTCCGGTCGCAGGATCCCGAGGCACCCGCTGATCTCGTCAACGAGGCGCGTGCGTCGCGGGCGATCAAGCGGTTCGAGGAACGGTGGCTTGCCGATCGTGCGGACCGTGGCTTGGTTGCCCAAGCGGCCGGCGATTTCGGCGATGGGCGCCTGGTCTCTTGATGGAATCTTGATCGGAGGCCGCCAGACTCGATCGCATCAGTCCATTGCAGCTGGAGAACAACCTGATGCCGAGACGACTCCATATGTTCGTCGCCACGCTCGGCGGCACCCTCCTTGTCACGGGCACGCTCCTGGGCGGCGCGGTGGCGCCCGTGGCCGCCGCGGGTGGCACGACCAGCGGCACCGCCACCACCACCGCCGCCACCACCACCACCACCGCTCCGACGGGACCCTGTGCCACCGAATGGGCCGCGTACAAGGCCTCGGAGTCGGTCACCAACGGCATTGCCCTCGGTGACTGCATGATCGGTCAGCGCCTGACCTTCCTCTCGAAGGCCAGCACCCGGGTGCAGGACAGCAAGGTCCTCACGTCCGGCGATCGGGCGGCACTCGCCACCATCCTGTCGAACGACACCAGCGGGCTCACCAGCCTCAAGGCGACGCTCGATGCGGCAAGCACGCTCCCGGCCGTGCAGGCCGACCTCCACGCGATCGTCAGCCAGTACCGGGTCTTCCACCTCGCCGCTCGCCAGGTGGCGCTCGTGTCGGGGGCCGACGCGGTGAGCACCGCCGTGACACACGACGCCGCGGTGAAGACGCGACTCGAGGCCCGCATCTCGGCCGCTGCGGCGAAGGGCCGCAAGACGAGCGCCGCGTCCGCCGAGCTGGCGGCCATGGATCGCGCCGTCGGGCGGGCGGCGAGCGACGTGTCCGGCCTCTCCGCCCGGGTGCTGGCACTCACCCCCGCCGAGTACGACGCGGGCTCCGCGGGCCGGGTCCTGACCCACGCAGCAACCGACGTCCTGCAGGCCCGCGCGCAGCTGCTCGACGCACGCGCGGATGCGCTCCGGGTGCTGATCCGGCTGCGGTAGCACCGGGGAACGTCTCACCACTGACCGGCGGTCCCACTCGGGGCCGCCGGTTCGATTCACGCGCCGAGCAACTGACCGGTCTCACCGCTGAGGGCGCTCACTGCACGCAGAACTCGTTGCCCTCCGGGTCGTTCATGCGCACCCAGTACTCGCCGTTCTTCTCCATGGCGCCCCGAGCGTCCGTCGCGCCGAGGGACTTGAGCCGCTCGACCTCGGCATCGACCCGGCGCTTCCGCTCGGCCAGTTCGACACCGTGGCCGCCCGACACGTTCAGGTCCATGTGCATCCGGTTCTTCGCGGTCTTCCCCTCGGGCACCTTCTGGAAGAACACGCGCGGCCCGCGGTCATCCGGGTCGACGATCGCCGACGCGTCGTTCCGGTTCTCCGCCGGGACGCCCTGCGCCTCGAGGAACGCGTCCCACGTCTCGAAGCCGGCGGGAGGCGGCTGGAGGACGTAGCCGAGTGCGGCCGCCCAGAATCGAGCTTCGCGATCCGGATCGGCCGTGTCGAAGACCAGCTGGATCGAAGTCGCCATGTCGTCCCCCTGATCGTGGTCGGATGCCCTTGATCCGGCTCAGACGCCGATGATCTCGACCTGGTCGCGCGACAGGCCGGCAGCCTCGCGGAGCAACGCCAGGTCGTCCGGATCCGACGTCAGGATGATCGCGGCACCCGCCGCGACCGCCTCGGCCATCACGATCGCATCGACCGCAGAGGGCGGCCGGTCCCCCCTTCGCCGTCCCGGTGACGCCTCTCGGGCTCGCGACGCGCGCCCTCGCAGAATCCCGGCCTGCCGAGCGCGCTCCGGCGTGAGCGGCAGCTCCTCGTCGACGCTCCTGATCACGCGATCGAGCCGTGCGTGGTCGGGCCGGTCCGTCACGACCTCGGCGAGCACGGCGGCGGGAATGGGGCCGTGGATGG
>JAKAAV010000336.1 GCA_021802185.1 Chloroflexota bacterium
CGAGACCACCCAGGAGCGGTCGCCCAGCCGCCGACCGAGCAGCCCGGTCGCCAGGAAGCCCGCCAGGGGCAGGATCAGCAGCAGGAGGACCGGTATCTCGTCCTTCATCCCACCCCATAAGATCGAGGCACGTCGAGCGGGCTCGGTGCAGGTGCGTCCGCGGTGGCACGCGCTAAAGTACTACAGGTGCGTCGTATCACTTCGCGGGGCGGGGCGGCCCTCCGAGGCGATCGCCGCCGTTGGGCGCCGTGAGGGCTGACCCGCTACCTGTCCAGCGGAGCGCCCCCGAGCCGTCTCACCCGGCCTGGGGCGCGCGGCCGGATCGCAGACGCGGCACGAAGCCCGGCGTCGCCGCCGCGTACTGCTCGTAGGCAGTCCCGAACTCCTTGCGTACCTCGCGCTCCTCGGATCGTGCGAGTCGGGTGTAGGCGAATGCCAGGACGGGGAACATGACGAGCGTGAGGAGCGTCGGCCACTGGAGCAGGAAGCCCGCCATGATGAGAAGGAATCCGACGTACTGGGGGTGGCGCACCGCGGCGTAGGGGCCCGTGGTCGCCAGGCGATGCTCGCGCTGGGCCCGCCACAGCACCGGCCAGGCCTTGATCAGCACGATGAAGCCTGCGCCCAGGACGATGTAGCTCGCGAAATGGAAGGGGCTGAGATGCGGGTCCCCCTGCCAGCCGATGAGGTCGTTCAGGAGGTGGCCTCCGGCGTGGGTGGGGACCAGCTCCGGGAAGCGCGAGCCCAGGGCGCCCGAGAGCAGGTAGATCGTGAGCGGGAACCCGTACATCTCGGTGAAGAGCGCGACGATGAACGCGGAATAGGCGCCCATGACCCGCCAGTCGCGCCCGGAGCGGGGATGGAAGAAGCTCGCGGCGAACAGGATGAACAGGATCGAGTTGAACGCCACCAGGATCCAGAGGCCGCCGCCGAAGTCGTCTCCGCCCATGACTCGTCTCCTCAGCCAAGGTCGATCGAGCCCGACCACCGCGGTCGGCCGTCATGCTCTTCGCCGTCGATGCCCAGCGTCGGGCGCTGGCCTGAGCCGGCGATGAGCCCGGCCTGAAACCTGGAGGAGAACCCGGCCCCCGCAGAGGCTTTCTCGCGCATCATGCGACCGCGACCGCCGCTCAAGCCCCGTGAAGGACGCTCGCCGTGCTCCAGAGCCCCAGGGCGAGCAGGCCGCCCGTGATGGCCCACATGAGCACGCTGCGCCGCCGTGAGTTGGCCAGCCCGCCGAGCACGGACGGGTCGCTCGAGAGCCGGATGAGGAACGTGAGCGGGATCGCGAGCACGACGACGTTGAGGACCATCGCGCCGATCACCACCGCGACGAGGTTCTGTGCGAGCAGCGCGACGAGCGCCGCGGGCACGATCTCGAGGAGGTACAGGGCGTAGAACGCCGGCGCGCGCCGCAGCGAGAGGTTCAGGCTGTGCGGCCATCCGAAGAGCTCACTCCAGGCCCAGGCCGAGCTGAGCGAGATGACGATCGCCGCCAGCAGTCCGGACCCCACCATGCCGATCGCGATGAGCGGTCCGCCACCCCCGTTCACGAGCGCGGCCAGCCCGGACGGCAGCGCGAGCCCGCCGGCGACGATCGCGCGAAGCGCTCCACCCTGGGCGGTCACTGCGGCGGCGGCCACGACGATCGCCGCCATGAGCAGCTCGCTCGCGATCGCGCCAGCCAGCGTCTCCCACCGCGCCGCGCGCAGGTCGGCGACCTCGAGACCCTTATCCACCGTGGCGGCCTGCTGGTAGAAGAGCATCCAGGGCATGATGACCGCGCCCACGTTCGCCACCACGAGGTCGAGGTAGCCTGCCCGTCCGAACGGCTGGAGCGGCGACAGCCCGCCGAGGACCGCCCGGGCATCCGGATGGGAGACGACCGCCAGCCCCGCGAACGCGAACAGCCCGAACGACAGCACGAGCGCCATTCGCTCGAACCGCCCATAGCTGCCCGTCAGCACCATGACCGCATGGAGCACGAACGCTCCGACGACCGCCACCGGGGCGGGAATGCCGACCAGGCTCGCCCCGAGGACGATGCCGGCGAACTCCGCGACGTAGGCGAGGAGGTCGATGGCGACCATGGAGCCCACGGCGGCGACGCCCCAGCCCAGACCGTAGCGGCGACGGATGAGCTCCGCGTGGCCGAGCCCGGTGCCGATCGCGAGGCGCGCCGTCATCTCCTGCACGAGGTACAGGACCGGGATGAGGAGGAGCAGCGGCAGGAGCATGGCGTAGCCGAAGCGGCTGCCCGCCTGCGCGGCGGTCACGACGCTCGCCGCGTCGACGTCGGCGAGCATGACGATCCAGGCTGGCCCCACGACCCGCAGTACGCGCCGCAGGTCCAGGCGCCGCAACCCAACGGCGCCATCGCCCAGGATGGCCCGAGCGGCGGTCACAGCGGTCATCGGCTCGATCCAGCGAGGTGCATGTACGGAGTGAACGCGGCGGGCGGCATCGGCGGCGAGGGCCGATAGTCAGGCGGCTCCCGGGATATCCGACCTGCCAGCTCGGGATTCCCACCGGCTCGCGAGGTGCCCCCGCACCCTACCGGTCGCAGCACCACTCGCTGGCCGGGGACTCGTCGCATCCGTACGCGGGCAAGGCGTCCGCACGCAGGTACCGCTCGGGCTCCCGCTCGAACGAGGCGCGGCAGCCGGCGGCCCGGAAGACCAGGGTCATGCCCTCGTAGCGGGTCGCCACTCCCCCTTCTGGCCCGATCGCCCCGTCGCAGACAGGGCAGCGGTGGCGGCCCTGGGGGGACCGGGCCGCCACCGCTGTGTGCACGGTGGCCTGTGTCCCAGGCTCCGTGCGCGGGGTCATACCGCTTCCACGAGCAGCCGCCCGCGCAGCATGCCCATCTGGCAGGTGAACTCGTGCTCGCCGGGCTCGGCCGGCAGGAACTCCACCGGCACCACGTGGCCCTCAGGCAGCACGGCCGACTTGCCGAAGTCGGCGAGCACAACCTGCTCCGAGCAGGCGGCCGTCTCCTCGCGCCGGAAGAGAAGGCGAACGGGCCTGCCGGCCGAGACGCGGATCGTGTCCGGGGTGTAGCCGCCCTTGACGAGGATCATGACCTCCTGGTAGCCGTCGGACACGGTAGCCGCGGCCACGCCCTCGGCCCGCTTGAACCAGAAGAACCAGGCGACGGCGGCGATTGCGGTAAGGCCGACGAGGGTGACGAGGATGCGATCGGGGGTCATGCGGAGACTCCTGCGAGGCGGAACCGCTTGAGGCGGTTGGCGTTGCTGATGACGGTGACGGAGCTGAACGACATGGCGAGGGCCGCCAGGATCGGCGAGAGCAGGAGCCCAGTGAACGGGTACAG
>JAKAAV010000337.1 GCA_021802185.1 Chloroflexota bacterium
TCCGGGTGACGCCGCCCGAGTCGGCGGAGACCAGGCTGCGGCCTCCCGACGCGAATGCCAGGCTGGTGATCGGGTCTGGGTCTCCGAAGCTCGCGAGCAGTGCCATCGACTGCGCGTCGTAGATGTGCAGCGTCCCGTCTGCGGCAGCTTCGGCCAGCATCGACCCGTTCGGGCTGTAGACGGTGCTGGTCACCTCGGAGGTGGCCGCGGAGATCGGTCCATGGGCCAGCTGAAGCTGGCCGTCGCTTCGCAGCCTCCACGTCTCGATCGTGTCGTCGTTGCCGATGCCCACGGCGAACGTCGTGCCGTTCGGCTCGAAGGAGATGCTTTCGAAGTCCGCCGCGCCCGTGCCCGGGGCGACGAGGGGAACCGGGTCGCCCGCCCTCCAAAGATCGAGCGTGCCGTTCTGGCCGGCTGCGGCGAGCCAGGTGCCGCGCGGGCTGTACGCGACGGCTTTCACCGCGTCTCCACTGTGAACTGACAGCACCGCTTGGGCCACCGGCCGGTCGGGAGTGCCGAGCGCCCATTGACGGACGGAGCCGCCGCTGTCGCCTGCCGCCAGCCGAGCTCCCCGGGGTGTGAAGGCGAGCGAGTAGATGGTGCCTCCGAGGTGCCCGAGGGTGGCGAGCCGCACCGGGCTCGAAGGGTCCGCAATGCCCCAGAGGGTGACGGTGCTCCCCGTGCCGCCGGCCGCCAGCAGCCTGCCGTTCGGACTGATCGCGACGGCGAAGTCCTGCTGTGACGCAGGTCCGGCCTTGACCAGCGCGAGCTTGCTGGGGTTACCCGACGAGAGACGGTAGAGCGCGACCGTGTCGGTGCCCGACTGAGCGATGGCAAGGAGATGTGCTTGCGACGAGGTCGCGACGAACTCGGGTCCAACCGGGCCGAGCAGGCGGGCAGGGATCTCCCCCGCCGTGGCGTCGACCAGCGTGGAGCGCGCTTGGACGGTCGGGGAGATCCGGTAGGCGGCCAAAGCGAGCTGCGCAGCCAGTGAGGGGTCGGTCGGCTGGAGCTGCTGGGACTCGACGGCCACCTGTCTCGAGAGCGCCTGATCTCGGGCTTCGTCGGCATGCACCCGAGCGTTGACCGCCACACCCGCGAGAAGGCCCGCCGCGATCGCGAGGGCGGCGACGAGGGCCAGGAGTTGATGGGTCCTCCTGGTCCGGCGCCGGCGCGCGCGCTCTTGATCGTCCCGGTGAGCGGCTGACGCCTGCAGGAATTGCGTCTCTTCATGGTTGAGGTCGCGCTCCCGGCCGGGGCTCGCCGCGAGCTCGAAGGTCGTCTCGAGGCGCGCCCCCCGCCACAGCAGCGACTCGTCCTTGCCCGAGTCCTCCCATCCTCTGGCAGCGTCGGCGATCTGATGGCGGACCCGGAGCCATCCACGGTCCGAGCTGACCCAGTCGCCGAGGCGGGGCCAGGCACCGAGAAGAGCCTCGTGACTGATCTGGATCGTCTGCGCGTCCGTCGTCAACAGCCTGGCCGCGAGGAAACGCTCGGCCACTGCTCTCGCGGCCTCCCCGTCCTCCTTGCTCACGCCCGTGAGCAGCTCCTCTCGGCTCGCCCGTCGCCTCGTGGGTGGTCCGTCGCCTTCGATCCGCACCAGCCGGCCGAACATGCGGCGTGCCTGGTCCTGTTCCGGTCCCGTCAAGTCCCCGTAGAGCTTCTCGGCGGCTTGGCTGACGGCCCCCCTGAGCCCTCCGACCGCCTGGTAGTCCGCGATCGTCAGCTGGTTGCGGGTTGCCCGATCCCACGTGGCGAGCAGCGCATAGGAGAGGAGCGGGAGAGCGCCCAGCTCGTGGGCGAACCCCTCCGGGCTCCCCGGCGACAGTTCTGCCAGGATCAGGTCCACGAGTCCGTCTTCGATCCCACCCCCGACCTCCCGGACGGGTCCGATGACCGCGTCGCGCAGCTCGCTCGGAGTCATCGGAGCGAGGATCAGCTGGTTGCGCAGTGCGGGCAAGAGCGCCCTCTCTGACACCGCCGCGTGGTAGAAGTCGGCGCGCAGGCCGAGCACCACGAGCGACGTCTCGCAGAGCGTCTCGACCGACCTGAGCAGTTCGGCTCGCTGGTCGCTTGGCGACGTCAGGACGGCTTCGAGCTGATCGACGACCACCAGCCTCGGCGTGCGAGTTTCACTCGCTGATGCCGAGCGATCCCGATTCGCCAGCTGATCGGGGACGAGCGATTCGACCGTCCAATCTCCCGACGGGCCGTCGAGCCTCCCGGCGCGGACCGCGGGCAGGAGGCCTGCCATGAGAAGGGACGTCTTCCCGGATCCCGACGGTCCCACGACCGCCAAGGCGCTGCCGTCGCTGCCTGCTCCGGCTCGCGCGGCGTCCCTGAGACGATCGAGCAGCTCTTCGACCGCCTGCTGCCGGCCGAAGTAGAGGTCCGCGTCGACCTCCCGGAAGGCGTCCAGGCCGCGGTACGGGACGCGGCCCTTGGCGACCCGACCATCTGTGGCGTGGCGGACCCGGGTCAGGGCAGCCACCCACTGCGTCGTGAGCACCGGATCCTGCACTCCGCAGGCGTCGAGGATCGCACGGAAGAGCGGCACCTGCCGGGCCCCTGGGACGTGGCGTCCGGCGAAGTAGTCGCCCAGGGTCGCCACCGGGGCGTGGACCGCTCTGGCGAGATCCCGGACGGTGAGCCCGGCTGCCCTTCGCAGCGCAGTCAGCTCGCGGGCGAGATCGTCGCGATCGTTGATCCACTCGGGGTCTGGATACTCGCCTGCCACGTGGCCGCGCCTCCGCTTCGCACGCCAGGTGTTGCGCTCCGGATGCTGCGCGTCCGGCGCCAGGGCGAATCGTAGACAGAACCGGTGGCTCGTGCCGCCGGGTGCGTGTCCGGACTTGTACGGAGTTGTCCGCCCCCATTCCCATTTCCGCGCCCGGTGATTACCGTACGCGCGAGCCACTGGCGGGAGCGGAATCTCTGGTCACCGGACGGCCCGGTCAACGCCGTATGGAGGGGCACCATGCGTGAAATTTCCTGTGCAGCAGTTCTTCGGCGTTCGTCCCGAGGGCCCGGGCGGCGGCTCTCGCTCCTGGGGGCCACGGTGGCGTTGCTCCTCGGTGCGGGCGTCCAGCTCGCCGGCGTCGGGACCGCGGGGGCGACGACATCCTTCACCTGGTCGGGCGCCGCGCCAGCGGGGACATGGTCGACAGGGATCAACTGGGCAGGCACGGCGCCTTCTGGAACCGTCGGCACCCTGACCTTCCCGGACCTGTCGGCGTGCGACACCACTCCAGCCACCACTTGCTACGTGTCGACCGACAACGTTGCGTCGCTCTCCGCCACCGGACTCACGTTCACAGCGCCC
>JAKAAV010000338.1 GCA_021802185.1 Chloroflexota bacterium
GGCCTCGATCGTGATCGTGGCGCCCGGCTGGAAGCGGCCCTCGAGCAGGGCCCGGGCCAGCGGGTTCTCGATCATCCGCTGCACCGCCCGCTTCAGCGGCCTCGCCCCGTACGCCGGGTCGTGCCCTTCGGCCGCGATCATCGCCCGCGCCGACGGCGCGAGCTCGATCGTCAGGTCGACGTCGGCCAGGCGCCGCTGCAGGTCGGCCACCAGCAGGTCGACGATCACGGCCAGGTCGGCGTCCGACAGCGCGTGGAACACGATGATCTCATCGATCCGGTTGAGGAACTCCGGCCGGAACGTCTGCCGGAGCGCGTCCATGACCTGTCGCTGCATCGCGTCGTACGCCTGCTCGTCCGTCAGGCCCGAGAACGGCGCGATGAACTGGCTGCCGACGTTGCTCGTCATGATCACGACGGTGTCCTTGAAGTTCACCGTCCGGCCCTGGCCATCGGTGAGCCGCCCGTCGTCGAGCACCTGGAGCAGCACGTTGAAGACGTCCGGATGCGCCTTCTCGATCTCGTCGAGCAGGATCACCTGGTACGGGCGGCGCCGGACCGCCTCGGTCAGCTGGCCGCCCTCCTCGTAGCCGACGTAGCCGGGCGGCGCGCCGATGAGCCGGCTCACCGCGTACTTCTCCATGTACTCGCTCATGTCGATGCGGGTCATGGCCTGCTCGTCGTCGAACAGGAACTGCGCGAGCGCCCGCGCGAGCTCGGTCTTCCCGACGCCGGTGGGGCCGAGGAAGACGAACGAGCCGATCGGGCGGCGCGGATCCTTGAGGCCCGCTCGAGCGCGCCGGACGGCGTCCGACACGGCCTCGATCGCCTCGTCCTGGCCGATGACCCGCTCGTGCAGGCGGTCCTCCATGTGGACGAGCTTGGCCTGCTCGCCCTCCATCAGACGTGTCACCGGGATCCCGGTCCACTGGCTGACGATCTCGGCGATGTCGTCGGCGTCGACCTCCTCCTTGAGGAGCCGGCTCGTGCCGTCGAGCGCCGCGAGCGCCGCCTCCTGCTGCTCGAGCTGGTGCTGCAGCTCGACCTGCCGGCCGTACCGCAGCTCCGCCGCGCGGCCGTAATCCGCCGAGCGCTCCGCCGCCTCGATCTCGTGCTGCAGCCCCTCGAGCGCGGCCTTGGTCTGCCGCAGGCCGCTGATCGCCGACTTCTCGGTCTCCCAGCGCTGCTTCAGCGCGCCGGCCTGTTCGCCGATCTCCGCCAGCTCCCGCTCGAGCGCCTCGAGCCGCGCCTTCGACGCCTCGTCCGACTCCTTGCGGAGCGCCTCGCGCTCGATCTCCAGCTGGATGCGGCGGCGCTCGAGCTCGTCGAGCTCCACCGGCATCGAGTCGATCTCCATGCGCAGGCGGCTCGCCGATTCGTCGACTAGGTCGATCGCCTTGTCCGGCATGAACCGGCCGCTGATGTAGCGGTGCGAGAGGACGGCCGCGGCGACCAGTGCCGAATCCTTGATCCGGACGCCGTGGTGCACCTCGTACCGCTCGCGCAGCCCGCGCAGGATCGAGATCGTCTCCTCGACCGTCGGCTCGTCGACGTAGACCGGCTGGAAGCGCCGCTCGAGGGCCGCATCCTTCTCGATGTGCTGGCGGTACTCGTCGAGCGTCGTCGCGCCGATCGCGTGCAGCTCGCCGCGCGCGAGCATCGGCTTCAGCAGGTTCGACGCGTCCATCGCGCCCTCGGCCGCGCCCGCGCCGACGACCGTGTGCAGCTCGTCGATGAACAGGATGATCTGGCCGGCGCTCTCGGTGATCTCCTTGAGGACTGCCTTCAGCCGCTCCTCGAACTCGCCGCGGTACTTCGCGCCCGCGATCAGCGCGCCCATGTCGAGCGCGACGACGCGCTTGTCCTTGAGCGTCTCCGGGACGTCGCCACGCACGATGCGCTGCGCGAGCCCCTCGACGATCGCGGTCTTGCCGACGCCCGGCTCGCCGATCAGCACCGGGTTGTTCTTCGTCCGGCGGCTGAGCACCTGGATGACGCGCCGGATCTCCTCGTCCCGACCGACGACGGGGTCGAGTTTGCCGTCCCGCGCGACTGCGGTGAGGTCGCGCCCGTACTTCTCGAGGGCCTCGTAGGTCGACTCGGGGTTCTGCGACGTGACCCGCTGATTCCCGCGCACGCTCGCCAGCGCCTGGAGCAGCGCCTCGTGGTTCGCGCCGTGGCGGTCGAGGATGCGCTGCGCGTCGCCGCCGGCCTGCGACGCCGCGAGCAGCAGGTGCTCGGTCGAGACGTACTCGTCGTGGAGCCGCTTCGCCTCGTCCTCGGCGCGTTCGAGCATGTCCCGCGCGCGCGGATCGATCGAGAGCGAGCCGCCCTGGATGCGCGCGCGCCGTGCCAGCACGGCCGCGAGCTCGGTGCGGATCGCGGCGGGGTCCGCGTTCATCCGGCGCAGCGTCGCGGCCGGGATCCCCTCCTCGTCCTCGAGGAGTGCCGCGAGCAGGTGCTCGACGTCGAGCACGGGGCTCTGCTGTTCACCGGCCAGCCGCTGGGCATCCAGGATGGCCTGCTGTGCCTTTTCGGTGTATCGGTCGGGTTTCATCGTCGGTTCTGGGTCCTTGTCGCGTGGGAAGTGGTCGTGTTCGTGTTGTCGGGCTGCGTCGCGTCGACCGATTCGGCCATCAGTGCGCCGTCGCGGTCGTCCGGTGCTCGGCCGCGTCGAGGAACTGCGTCGCGAGATCGCGCGCTCGCTCGTCGAGGCCCGTCGGCAGCGTCACCCGGACCCGCGCGTACAGGTCGCCGCGGCCGTCGCCGCGGAACCGCGGCAGGCCCTGGCCGGCGAGACGGAAGGTGCGGCCGTTCTGCGTCCCCTCGGGGATCCGCAACAGGAGCCGGCTGCCGGTGAGCGTCTGGACCGGCACCTCGCCGCCGAGCAGCGCGTCCCGGAGCGGAACCGCGATCTCGCGCGTGAGGTCGGCGCCGTGCCGCTCGAACGTCGGGTTCGGCACGACCTTGACGCGGACGTAGACGTCGCCCGCGCCCGGTCCCGAGCCCGCCTTGCCGCTGAGCCGGATCCGCTGTCCGTCCTCGACGCCCGCCGGGATCTGGACCTCGAACCGGCGTCCCCCCACCTGGAGCAGCCGCGTCGTGCCGTGGAACACCTCGTCGAGCGTCAGCTCGGTCTCGGCCTCGATGTCCTGGTGGCGTGCCGCCGTCGCGCGCCCACGCCCCGGCTGGCGCCCCGGCTGGCGCACGTTCGTCTCGAACGTGTCGAAGTCGAGGCCACCGAGGATGTCGTCGTAGTCGGCCGTCTGGGCC
>JAKAAV010000339.1 GCA_021802185.1 Chloroflexota bacterium
GGCGCGCGGGTCGCTGAGCCTGGGGCCGTCGCGGACGCACCTGGAGTTCGTGCTCGACCCCGCGGACGCTCCCGAGCTGGCGCGGCGGCTCGGCTCGATCGGCCTGCCGGCCGCCGTTCGCGCGCGACGGGGACGCGGGGTCGTGACGTGGAAGAGCGGGGAGCGGGTCGCCGCGTTCCTCCAGGCGGTCGGCGCCGGTTCGTCGCTCCTCGAGCTCGAGGCACGCGGTGTCGCGCGGTCCCTGCGCGCCGACCTCAACCGCCTGCTGAACGCCGAGGCCGCGAACCTGGAGCGCGCCGTCGGCGCATCTGCCCGCCAGCTCGAGGCGATCGCGACGTTGTCGGCCGATGGGCGGCTCGAGCGGGAGCGCGAGTCTGTGCGCGCCGTTGCCCGGGCGCGCGGCGCGACTCCCGACGCGTCGCTCGGCGAGCTCGCCACGGAGCTCGGGGTGACGCGCTCGTCCGTGCAGCGCGCTCTGGAGCGCCTCGAGCGGCTCGCCCGGCGTCCCGCCGATCGCGAGGCACCGCCGGACCTGCCCGCGATGCCCGGTCGAACGGCCTCGCCTTGGCCGCCTGCCGCGGCCGAGGGCGTCGCTCCGTCTGATCCGGAGTCGTCGACGTGGACGCCGCACGACGCGTCATTCGGCCCGGTACGCGGCGACGGCGGCCCGGGATAATCGGCGCATGCGACCGATCATCATTGCCGCCAACTGGAAGATGAACACGACACCGGCCGATGCCGGGGTGCTCGCGGCGCAGATCGCGTCCGCGACCGAGGCCACGGACGTCACGAGGGTGATCTGCCCGCCGTACGTGTGCCTGGCTGCCGTCCGCGATGCGCTCGAGGGGACCGGCGTCGCGGTCGGCGCGCAGAACGTGCACGTGCTCGACGCGGGTGCGTACACGGGCGAGATCAGCGCCGCGATGCTCGCCGGGCTCGCGACGTGGTGCATCGTCGGCCACTCCGAGCGCCGCCGTGACCAGTGCGAGACCGACGAACTCGTCGGGCGCAAGGTGGCGCGCTGCATCGAGTCGGGCCTGCGCCCGATCTGGTGCGTCGGGGAGCAGCTCGAGGATCGCGAGGCCGGGCACGCGGAGGAGGTCGTGCGCGAGCAGGTCGCCCGGGCGCTGACGGCCGGCGGGCTGGCGAACGGCGAGCTCGGGAGGTCGATCGTCATCGCGTATGAGCCGGTGTGGGCGATCGGGACCGGGCGGACGGCACGAGGCGCCGACGCGTCGGCGATGGCGGACGCGATCCGTGCGGCGCGCGAGGCGGCCGGCTGGGCGCACGAGCAGGCCCAGGCCGTCCCGGTGCTGTATGGCGGGAGTGTCACTGCCGCGAGCATCGGCGAGTTCCTGGCCGAGCCCGCCATCGACGGCGCACTGGTCGGCGGCGCGAGCCTGAAGCCGGCGGAGATGGCGGGCATCGTCGCGCGGGCGGCCACGGCGGCCGCGGCGCGCCGGGAGGCTGCCCGGCAGGGCTGATACCGGCCGGGAGGCGGTCCGGCAGGGCTGATACCGGCCGGGAGGCGGTCCGGCAGGGCTGATACCGGCCCAGCGAGCGCGTGCAGCAGCCGCTCTCAGGCCTTCTTCGCCGACCCCTGCCCGGCGACGGCCGCGGCCGCCGCGGACGCCTTCTCTGCGTCGCCGAGGTAGTAGTGGCGCAGCGGCTTCAGCTCGGCGTCGAGCTCGTACACGAGCGGGATCCCGGTCGGGATGTTGAGGCCCACCACCGCGTCGTCGGACATGCCGTCGAGGTACTTCACGAGCGCTCGCAGGCTGTTTCCGTGCGCCGCGATCAGGACCCGCCTGCCCGAGCGGATCGCGGGCGCGATCTCACCGTGCCAGTAGGGCAGGAACCGCGCAACCGTGTCGACGAGCGCTTCGCAGCGGGGCAGGTCGCCCGCGTCGAGGCTCGCGTACCGGGGATCCCGGCCGGGGAAGCGCGGGTCGTCGAGGTCGAGGGCGGGCGGACGCACGTCGTAGCTGCGCCGCCACAGCCGCACCTGCTCCTCGCCGTACTGCTCGGCCGTCTGCGCCTTGTTGAGCCCCTGCAGCGCGCCGTAGTGGCGCTCGTTGAGCCGCCACGACTTCACGACCGGGATCCACATCTGGTCCGTCTCGTCGAGGGCGATCCAGAGGGTCCGGATGGCGCGCTTGAGGACCGACGTGAACGCGACGTCGAAGACGTATCCGTCCTCGCGGAGCAAACGCCCGGCCTCGTGCGCCTCGTCGAGGCCCTTCTCGGACAGGTCGACGTCGGTCCAGCCGGTGTACAGGTTCTCCCGGTTCCACGTGCTCTCGCCGTGGCGGAGGAGCACGAGGCGGTGGGCGACATCGGCCGAGTCGGGGGCGGTCGGATGGGTCCCCGCGTGAGCGGTGCCCGGAGCATTCGTGTTCGTACTCATGCCACCATTATCCCGACCGGCCCGGCCCGCGTCGGGCGCCGAACGGCTGACCTTCGGCGGACTGACCTTCGGCGGACTGACCTTCGGCAGGCCTGACCTTCGGCAGGCCTGACCTTCGGCAGGCCTGATGCTGTGCTATCCTCAGCCACCGCACCGCGGCTGCGCGAGCCCGCGCCGCCCGCACCGGAGGTCCACCGTTCCTTGAACCCGTTCCTAGCGGCTGCCGAGATCATCGTCAGCATCGCGCTGATGGCGTCGATCCTGCTCCAGGCTCGCGGCGCCGGGCTGTCGTCCGCGTTCGGCGGCGACTCCGCCGTGTACCGGAGCCGGCGTGGCATCGAGAAGCGCCTGTTCCAGTTCACGGTCCTGCTGTCGGTCCTGTTCGTGATCTTCTCGCTGGTCGTCTACCGGCTCGTCGGCTGATCGGAGGCGTCTGAGCGGCGGGGGCGATGTGCTAACATTCGCCCTCGCGACGGCGGCCCGAAGGGGCGCGTCGGGAGCGTGCCGAGGTGGCGGAATAGGTAGACGCGCTAGCTTCAGGAGCTAGTGCCCGCAAGGGCGTATGGGTTCGACTCCCTTCCTCGGTACCAGCCTGACGGCCTGACGATCGCCCTCGCGGTGCTCGTGCCCAGGTGGCGGAATTGGTATACGCGTACGTTTGAGGGGCGTATGACGCAAGTCATCCGGGTTCAAGTCCCGGCCTGGGCACCATTCCCCTGAGTTCCGCGCGGCGCCCGGATGGGCGCCGCGTTCGCGTTTCGGGCGGTTAGCTCAGCTGGTCAGAGCGCCTCGCCTACACCGAGGATGCCGGGGGTTCGAATCCCTCACCGCCCACCACCTCCCGAGGAGCGTGTCGGCGCGG
>JAKAAV010000340.1 GCA_021802185.1 Chloroflexota bacterium
GCTTCGCGGCCCCGGCGGTCCGGGTCGCCGCGCGCTCCTCGGCGAGTGCCGCGCGGAGCGACTCGCGCGCGCGGCTGAGCAGCGCCCGGGCCGCCACGTGGGTCACGCCGAGGGCATCCGCGAGTTCGACGCCGGTCAGCTCGTGGATCTCGGCGAGCACGAGCGCGGCTCGCTGCCTGTCCGGCAGCCGGTCGAGCGCTCGGGCCATCTCCCCCGAGAGCCGGGCGCGCATCGCCGTCTCCTCGGCCGATGGCGCCGTGCCGCGGGACTCGCCCGACCACGGGACGAACCGGATCAGGCGCCGCCGGCGCAGCTCGTCGAGGGCCGTCCGGCTGGCGATCTGGAAGAGCCAGGCGCGGGCACGGTCCGGGGATTCGAGCGTGTCGAGCGCCCGGAACGCCTTTACGAACGTCTCCTGGGCGAGGTCGGCAGCGAGCTCGTCGTCACGCACCATGCGCGCCAGGAACCCGTAGATCTCCGCGTGGTGCTGCGCGAACAGGCTCTCGACGAAGGCCTGGTCGCCGGCCCGGTCGCCCGTCACCGCCGCCACCGCCCGCGGGAGCCACAGTTCGATCGACGCCACTCGTACCCCTGCTGCGGAACGGCGAGTCGGGACCCGGCGGCATCCACACGCGGTGGCCGGTCGCCCCGTTCTCGCCCTGCGGCCATGTGACGGTCGAGGAGGCGCGACTGTGACGCGGCGCTCATGCCGGCCACTCCACGCGGTCGAGGCCCGCTCTCGCCCGGAGCTCGGCGACCGCCTGCTCCGGACTCACCGGATTCACCGGCAACCCCGTGCCGAGCTCGAGCCCGGCGATCTCGCGAAGCCGCGGGTGGATCTCCCAGTGCCAGTGGTAGGTCTCGTCGACGCGCCGGTGGAGCGGCGCCGTGTGCAGGACGAGGTTGTACGGCGGCTCGTCGAGCGCGCCGAGGAGGCGCAGGACCTTGCGCAGCGTCTCGGCGGAGCCGGTGACCTGCGCGTCCGACGCGAGCGCGAAATCCGCCTGGTGCTGGCGCGGGACGACCCACAGCTCGAACGGCGACCGGGACGCGTAGGGCGCGAACGCGACGCTCGCCGCGTCCTCGAACACGAGGCGCTCGCGCGACGCGACCTCGTCTCGGACGAGCCGGCAATAGGGACACACCCCCTCGCGGATGACGTAGCGCGCCGATCCGCCCAGCTCCTCGCCGACGCGATGTGGGATCTGCGGAAGGTCGTACAGGTCGAGGCAGAGGTGGTTCGTCAGCGCGCCTGCCTCGCGGCCGTGGTTCTCCACGACCTGCACGTACTCTGTGTCGCCCCGCGCCCGCGCGTCCGCGATCGTCCGGCGGGCGAGCTCGAGCATCCGGATCACCGTCTCCTCGGTCTCGTCGGCGAGGGTGCCGTGATGCCCGAACGGGGCGGCGATCGTCAGCCAGGCACCGACGTCGGCCACGAGCCCGAGCCCGGGCTGCGCCTCCTCGCGGCTCCCGTCGCGCCCTGTTTCCCGCCCCGCGCCGCGAGACACGCCGGCCTCGCGCGCGGGGTCGCGACCGGGTTCGCGACCCGGCTCCCGAGGCGCGGCAACGCGCTCGCGCCGCTCGTCGGCGACCACGCGATCGCGCCGGTCGTCCGGCCGGTCGCGTCGCTCATCGCCCGCCACTCGGAATGCGTGCGGCCGCAGCGTCCGGATCCACGGCTCGGTCCGCCGCGGGTCCATGCAGTTCTGGCAGTCGCGCCCGACGAGCGGCTGCGCGCGGTGGGTGAAGCGGCCGGTCTCGTACGCGCGATCCACGACGACCGCGACCCACCACCCGGTGATGGCATCGCGGCGCAGCTCGAACACGCCCCCGGGCATCTCAACCCGCCCCGACGCCGGCGGACGTGACAACCCGGACCGACGACCCGGCCAGGAGCGCGGTGAACCGCTCGCCGAACCTCCTCGCCGCCTCCGCGACCGATTCCGTGCTCGGCGCACTGCGCTGTGGCGGCCAGCCGGCCTCGCCCGCGATCGACGCCACGCCGATCGACGTGAGGCCGCACGGGTTGATCAGGGCGAGGTCGCGGAGATCCGTCGTCACGTTCAGGGCGATGCCGTGGTAGGTCACGTCGCGCTCGACGCGCACCCCCAGCGCCCCCAGCTTCCGGGGAAGCGGCCCGTCGGGGTCGCACCACGCGCCAGGGAACCCCTCGCGCCGTCCGGCGTGCACGCCGTACGTCGCGGCCGTCTCGATCATCGCGGCCTCGAGGAGCCGGACGAACGGCCGGACGAGCAGGCCGTGGTCGCCGAGCCGGACGATCGGGTACGCCACGAGCTGCCCTGGCCCGTGGTACGTGACCTCGCCGCCGCGCTCGACGCGGATGACCTCGACGCCCATCGACGCCAGGTACTCGGCGGGCGCGAGGACGTGCTCCTCGGTGGCGTTCCGGCCGAGCGTCAGCACCCGGGGATGCTCGAGCAACAGGAGCGTGTCGGGGGCCTCGTCCGCCGCGCGGGCGTCGACGAGCGAGTGCTGCAGGTCCCATGCCTCACGGTAGGGCACGCGTCCGAGCCACCGAACGTCGAGCGTCATGGAACGACGATACCAGCGGGGTGTGAGCGGGGAATTGCGGACCGCGGCTTGCGGGGGGACCTCGCGTGGCGAACCGAGGCGCGAGCCGGTCCCGTCGCGGCGACGAGCGGCGGACCTTGTCTCCCAACTTCGTGAAGTGCCTCAATGTGAGGTAGACTCCGCATATGGCGCAGACGACCACGCAGGCCTCGACGGCCCAACCCTTCGCGTCGTCCGCAGGACAGCCCGCCGAACCGTTGTCGTCCGACGCCGACGCGGACTCGATCGAGCTCGCGGACCGCTTCGCGGAGACCGTGCGGCGGCTCCGGCGCGGCACGGCCGACGCCCTCGCTCCGCTCGGGCTGTCGGGTTCGCAGGCACGCGTCGTGCGGCTTCTCGCCGGGGGACCGCTCCGCATGACAGCGATCGCCGACCGCCTCTCGGTCGTCCCGCGCTCCGTGACCGACATGGTCGACGCCGTGGAGCGTGCCGGGCTGGTCGTCCGCCTCGCCGACCCCGACGATCGACGGTCCACGCTCGTCGAGCTGACCCCCGCCGGTCGCCTCCTCATCGATCGCCTCGACGTCGCCCGCCGCCTGAGCGCGGCGCGCGTCTTCGGTGGCCTCGACCCGGCCCAGCGCGCGGACCTCCTGCGCCTGCTGCGCGCGCTGTCCGACGGGGGGTGCGACCGATGACGATGCAGGGGGGCGGCTGGCAGCTCATGCGGTCGTTCCGGC
>JAKAAV010000341.1 GCA_021802185.1 Chloroflexota bacterium
GTCTGATCGGCGCGCACGATCGGGTCGAGTGGTGATGGCTGCCGCGATGGGCCCCCGGTCGTGATCGGCAGCCGCGACGAGCATCCGCGGAGCGACACCCTGCTCCCCAGGTTCCTGATCTTCGGGCTGGCCGTCGTGCTCGCCATGTCGACCCTCGCCGTCCGGGTGTTCTACCTCCAGATCTCGACCGGGCCTGTTGCACAGCAGCAGGCGGCAGCCGAGCAGACGGTCCTCGTGCCGATCCCGTCGGCCCGCGGGCTCATCGTCGACCGGGCGGGCCGCCAGGTGGTCGTCAACGTCCCGTCGTTCTCGGTCGAGGTGCGTCCGGCCGATCTGCCGTACAGCGAGCGCGACGCCGTGGTGTCGCGGCTCAGCGAGATGCTCGGGCTCTCGACCACGGCGATCAACGAGGCGATCGATGCCGGCAGCGGGAACCGCTTCGATCTCGTTCGGGTCGCGATCGACGTCCCGGAGGACGTCGCCCGCCTGATCTCCGAGGACCACGTGGAGCTGCCCGGCGTGCAGGTCGTGGCCGAGGCCCGGAGGGACTACCTGTACGGCTCGACCCTCGCCGAGCTGCTCGGCTACACGGGTCCGATCAGCGCCGACGAGCTGAGGCAGCTGCAGGCGCAGGGCTACCTGGCAAACGACATCATCGGCCAGGCCGGCCTCGAGGCGCAGTACGAGCAGCAGCTCCGAGGCACCTACGGCGAGGAGCAGGTCCAGCAGGATGCGTCGGGCCGCGAGGTCCAGGTCCTCGGCACGCCGAAGCAGCCACAGGCCGGTGACACGCTCCAGCTCTCGATCGACCTCCAGATGCAGGAGCAGGCGCAGAAGGCGCTGCAGTGGGGGATCCAGGTCGCCGGCCTCCACAAGGGCGTGATCATGGTGATGAACCCGCAGACCGGCGAGGTCCTGGCGATGGTCAGCCTGCCGTCGTACGACGACAACCTGTTCGCGCAGGGGATCTCGGAGGCGGACTACCAGAAGCTCGCGACCGACGCCGACCAGCCCCTGCTGAACCACGCGATCGGGGAGATCTACCCGCCAGGTTCGACGTACAAGCTCGTGACCGGGAGCGCGGTGCTCGCCGACGGGAAGCTCGGCCCGGACCAGACGCTCGAGACGTACGGACACCTGACGCTCGGCGGCCAGCGCTTCAACGACTGGAACGGCGCGGGCTTCGGGCCGCTGACGGTGAAGGGCGCGTACGCGCAGTCGAGCGACACGTTCTTCTACCAGGCGGCGGCGCTCGTCGGAATCGACCGGCTGGCGTACTGGGCGCACCAGTACGGGTTCGGGACCCAGACGGGAATCGACCTGCCGGGCGAGGCGGCCGGGATCGTGCCATCGAACGACTGGAAGATGCAGACGTTCGGCGAGCCGATCTACCCGGGCGAGACGTACCTCGCCGGCATCGGGCAGGGCTACGACGCGGTGACGCCCATCGAGCTGCTCGACGCGTACTGCGCGCTGGCCAACGGCGGGAAGCTGCTCCAGCCGCAGGTCGTCCGTCAGATCCTGTCGCCGACCGGGCAGGTCGTCCAGTCGTTCGCGCCGAAGGTCCGCTGGCAGCTGAAGGTGCCGTCGTCGGTCCTCGCCTACATGCGCGAGGCCGCGCGGCAGGCCGTCGTCATCCGGCACACGGGCAACGTGGTCGACATGCCGATCTACGTGGCCGGAAAGACGGGAACGGCCGAGTACGGGACAAAGAAGATCGGGGGGAACCTCCCGTTCGACTCGTGGTTCGTCGGCTTCGTCTCGCCCAGCGGCAACTTCGCGAAGACGGACTCCCAGCTGGCCATCCTCGCCTTCACGTACGACACATCGAACAGCATCGGCAACCCGTCGACCGAGCTCGTCAAGTACTTCCTGCAGATGCACTACGGGATCAAGAAGGACTACCGCAACATCCTGCTGATCCGGCCGGGGGCGGGGAACTGACGTGGGTGTCCTGAAGCTCCACCAGGACCGGCTGCAGTGGGCGACGCGCACCGCGGCCTCGGCGTGGAGCAGCTTCGACGCGCAGCTCGTGATCTACGCCGCGCTGCTGATGGGCATGGGCCTGCTCATGGGCTACACGAACAGCTACGAGGCGGGGGGTTCGCCGTTCTCGTTCGGGTCCACGTTCGGGCGCGGCCTCATCTGGGCGGCGCTCGCCGTCGTCGCCTTCCTCGTCGCCGCGGCGTTCGACTACCGCTGGCTCAAGACGTTCGCCTGGCCGATGTACCTCGTGAACATCGGCCTGCTCGTCCTGTCGCTCGCCGTGGGGAGCGGCGTGGGCGGGAGTGCGCGGTGGGTGACGATCGCCGGGATGCAGTTCCAGTTCTCGGAGCTCGCGAAGGTGCTGATGGCGGTCGTGCTCGCGAACTGGATCACGTCACGGCGGGCGAAGATCGGCGGCCTGTTCACGATCGTCGGGGCCGTCGTGCTGGTCGTGCCGCCGATCGTGCTCGTGGCGATGCAGCCGGACCTCGGGACCTCGCTCGTCTTCGGCGCGATGCTCGTCGGGACGCTGTTCGTGTCCGGCGCGAGCCTGCGGTGGCTCGCGGTCGGGGCGGCCGGGATGATCGCGGTCGTCCCGTTAGCGTGGACGTACCTGCTCCGCGACTACCAGAAGCAGCGGCTGATCTCGTTCCTCGATCCGAGCGCCGACCCGCTCGGCTCGGGGTACCACGTCATCCAGTCGATGCTCGCGGTGAGCTCCGGCGGCCTCTTCGGACAGGGGCTGACGAACGGGACGCAGAGCCAGCTCGACTACCTGCCGGTCCAGTCGACGGACTTCGTGTTCTCGATCCTCGCGCAGCAGCTCGGGTTCATCGGCGTCCTCGTCGTGCTGCTGCTGTTCGCGGCCCTGATCTGGCGTGTCCTGCTCGCCGGCTGGCGGTCCGAGGACACGTTCGGGCTCGCGTTCGCGGGCGCGGTCGCGTCGATGCTGCTGTTCCAGGTGCTCGTGAACGTCGGGATGACGGTCGGGATCATGCCGGTCACCGGGATCCCGCTGCCGTTCATCACGCACGGCGGTGCATCGCTCATCAGCATCGCGCTCGGCCTCGGCGTGCTCCAGTCGATCAACCTGCGGCAGGTCCGGCCGAAGTGGTGACGGGCGGCGGCCGCGCGGACGGAGGGGTACCCGGAAGCGCGCGCGGAGGGGCCCGGAAGCGCGCTCCGATGCGCGCCCGAAGTGCGGCTTTCGGCGCGCCCGTCCACAGCGCCCGAAGCGCGCGTCCACACAGCGCCCGAAGCGCGCGTCCACACAGCGCCC
>JAKAAV010000342.1 GCA_021802185.1 Chloroflexota bacterium
TAGGTCACGAACGGGCCGAACATGCCGACCGCGAGGCCATTCATGGAGTTCGTGGCCCACAGCCGGATCAGCAGCGGCAGCGATCGGCGGGGGAAGCGGGGTCGCCGTCCGACGCCGACCGGGACGGCGGGACGCTCCGGCTCGATCAGACCGAGCGCGAGCAACCCCGCGACGAGCGCGAGGACGGCGGTCGCGAGGAACGGCGCGCGGAAGGCGGCGGTCGCGGCGACCCCGCCGGCGTGCGCTCCATCCGCGAGCGCGGCGAGCGGGGCTCCGACGAGCGCCCCGACGCTCGACGCGAACGCCAGGCGCCCGAAGACGACGTTCCTGCGCGCGGCCGGCGTGGTCTCGGTGACGAGGGCCTGCTCGGCGGGCTGGTAGGGGCCGACCATTCCGGCCCCGGCTCCCGCCCCTCGGCCGAAGCTGCCGATCGACGCCGCGGCGACGAGCACGACCGGCGACCGTGACATCGCGAACACGGCTCCGGCGAGGACGGCCAGCAACGGGACCGCCACGAGGAAAGGCTTGCGACCGGTGCGGTCGGACGTGAGCCCGATGACGGTGGACAGCACGGCGGTCGTGATCCCGACGGCGACGGCCATCTCGCCGAGCTGGAACGCGCTGAACCCGATGAGCGCGAGGTAGACGGGCGTGACGACGCCTGCCAGCGACCGGGACGCGCTCATGAACAGCCGGGCGAGGATGATGAGCGTGACGTTCCGGTTGCCGAGGAGCCCTCGCCGCCGCACCGGGCGGTCGCTGATGGCTCCCGGCGTCACGGGGGCTCGATCTCGACGAGGACGGACCCGGTCACGTTCACGAGCGTCGTGGGGCCGTGCTGGCACTGCCAGGCGGATGCCGCGGCGAGCGCGGCGTGTCCGTGCAACCAGAGCGGCGGCCGGAGGCGGTCCAGGAGGTAGCCGTACGCCGCGAACCCGCGGTGGTACGGGTCCGCGGGGTTGTCGTTGGCACCGAGCGGCGGCGCGTGGCTGATGATGATCGAGGGGCCCGGCGGGCGGACGACCCAGGGCGCGGCGGCCGACATCACCTGCACCCACCCCTCGAGGTCGTTCCGGCGCGCCGCGTCGGCCTCCCGTCCCGGCCATGGGAGGGCGAGCAGCGGGATCGGGGCGAGGGTCGTCCGGTCGATGCCCGACGCCGGTTCCGGGACGTGGGCCGGGTTCCGCCAGGCGCCGCCACGATCGTGGTTGCCCCTCACGCACACGACGGGCGCGCTGAAGGCGTCGCCCAGGAAGCCGATCCTGTCGGGCGGCAGGTCGCCGCAGCCGACGATGAGGTCGACGTGACCGAGCGCGGCGCGGTTTCGCTCGTCGTCGAGCGATCGGTCGGGCTCGTCGGACGCGGCGAGGATCCGGATGGGCGCGGGGTGGCGCGCGAACGGCCGCGGGTCGGGCCACGAGACCTGGAGCCGGCGGGTCACCGGTCGCGGTCCGGATCGGCGTCCGCGGGCGGCGCAGGCGAGGTGTCTCGCGCAGGCGAGGTGTCTCGCGCAGGCGAGGTGTCTCGCGCAGGCGAAGTGTCTCGCGCAGGCGAGGTGTCTCGCGCAGGCGAGGCGGCGGGCGTCGCTTCGGGTGCACCCTCGGTTTCGCGCGCCGCCGTGGCCCCCGAGGCCGGAGTCGAGCCGGAATCTCTGGCGGCTCGTGCCGCATCTGTCGGCCGGGCTGGTCCCGGGGCGGCGCTCGGAAGCGTCGCCCCGGCCGTCAGACGGCCCGCTCCCGCCGCGCGGAGCGATTGCCCGTCGACGAGCATCGCCGCGAGTCCGTCCTGTTCCGGCTGTTCCGCGTGCTCGCCGGGAAGCCTGAGGGCCGTGACCGCGGCGTCGATCGCGACCTGGCCGAGCGCGCGCGCCGCAGCCACGCGGTTGTGCCCGTCGACGACCCAGTACCCGCCCGCGGCATGCAGCACGTCGATCGGCGGCAGGACCCGCATCTCGCGGTTGGCCGCCAGCATCCGCTGCCACCGGCCCTGCCAGTTCGTCGTTCGAAGACGGGGCAGTGGCAGGAAGTCGGTCCCCCGCTGAGCCTGCCCCTCGACCGCCGTCCCGAGGATCTCCGACACGGGGATCTCGCGCAACCCCACCTCCCGGATCGGCGCGCGGCGCGCTTCGGGGTGCAGCTCGAACAGGTTCGGAAGCGGCCGCGCCGGCGGGACGAGAAGGTGATGGCGTCGCAACCGGCGGCGGCTCCGCCACCGGCGGGCTGCGGCACGGACAGGCGGAGTGTGGCGGACGAGCGGCGGGACCTTCGTGACGATGGGAGCCACCCGCGCAACGACGGGCTCCCCGATGCCGGCGATCGCCTCGCCCGCGCTCGCCAGCGTGCCGGCGACCTCGCTCGCGCTCGTCGTGGCGCCTCGCGCCACGAGTCGCCCTGCCGCGCGCAGTGATTCGGCCGGGCTGATCGGTTCGGGCTCGATCCGTCGCCCCTCCCGAGATCGTTCGTCCGTCATCCGTGGTGCCCCACGCGCGCATCGTGGCACCGCTCCGCTCGGCGTGCTCGCGCCGGGCGGTGCCATCGAATTGCGGAGCGCTCTCAGCGTCGGCCGCCCCGCCGTCACGGTCTGATGGCCCCTTCTCTCGAGCGCGGGGCGGACGCGCTCGTCGTTACCGCGATGGCGTACCGGCTGACGATCCAGGTCGACGCGCAGGCGACGCCGTGGGCGCGGCTGGAAGACGGCGATGGCGTGCGGTGAGCCGACCTGCTGCTGGCGTGGGACGTGGACACGACCGATGGGCTCGATTCGACGGCAGGCGTGGGCGCCGTGCCAGTGGTCGAGCGCGGCACGCAACGACCGGGCGAGCAGAAGGGCGCGGCAGCATCGGACGCCGACACGGGGCCGGACGTCGGGATCGTGGTGCGGCTGCTGGGATCACGCTGGCGCGGGAAGCGGCTGGTCATCCGGTGCGCGGACGACCACCTCGGGCTGCGCGTCGAGGTCGTGGGCGGTGGCCGCCTCACCGACGTGCACCTGCTCGCCGGTCGCCTGTCGGCCGCCGGCCGCCATGGTACCGGTCGCACGGTGAGCGGACGCGCCTTCCGTGCCCTCTTCTCTCCGGAGCCGACCTGGTCGGAACGCCCCATCGTCTCGGCCGGATCGTCCGCGGCGATCGACGTCGTCGGGACCTCCGCGCCAGGACGACGCCACTGGTTCGCGACTCCGGCGCCCTGGTGCTACGCCGTCTCGCGCTCGCACGTCTCGGAAGGGACGGTCGTCGATCCCGGGATCCCGGGGGGCGACCA
>JAKAAV010000343.1 GCA_021802185.1 Chloroflexota bacterium
CACGGCCTCCTCCTCGTCGACACCGACGGCGACCCGATCCCGTTCCCGGTGCCGGAGGAGGTCCCGGTGATCGTCACGGCCTCGCACCAACCGGCCGGCGTCACGCTCGACCCGCCGAGGCTCCTCGAGCCCGTCGAGGTCCCGGTCCCCGACGCCGCCCTCGCGCGCGAGGCGCTGGCGGCATGGTCGGAGGTCGCAGGGCACCCGCACGCCGCCCCGGAGGCGCTTGACGCCGCTGTGCGCCTCGTCGAGCGGTTCGCGATGCCGGGCGCGCTGCCCGGGACGGCCGTCTCGGTGGTCCGCGCGGCCGCGCACCCGGATCGGCCGACGGTCGACGTGGACCAGGTCGAGCGCGCGATCGCCCGCGCGACGGCGCTGCCGCTGGCCCTCGTGTCGGCCGGCGAACGCGACCGGCTCAACTCGCTCGAGGAGCGGCTGGGTCGCCGGATCGTCGGACAGCGGGAGGCGATCACATCGGTCGTCCGCGCGATCCGCAGGCGGTCCGTCCGGCTCGGCCGGCTCTCGCGGCCGCAGGGCGTGTTCCTGTTCGTCGGCCCGACCGGCGTCGGCAAGACGGAGCTGGCGCGCGCGCTCGCGGGCGAGGTCTTCGGCGGCGAGCACGCGCTCGTCCGGTTCGACTGCGCGGAGTACCAGCGCGAGCACGAGGTGGCCCGGCTGATCGGGGCGCCTCCCGGGTACGTCGGGCACGAGCGGCCCGGCCGGCTGATCACCGAGCTGCAGCGCGAGACGAACGTCGTGCTGCTCTTCGACGAGATCGAGAAGGCCCACTGGGCCGTCCACGACTTCCTGCTCGGGGCACTCGACTCGGGCGTCGTCCACGGCGCGAAGGGCGAGAAGGCCGTGCTCTGGAACACGATCATCGTGATGACGTCGAACCTCGGCTCGCGCGCCGGGGACCACCTGCGCAAGCCGCTCGGGTTCGGCGCGGAAGAGCTCACGGGCGACGACCGCGAGCGGGCCATCCGCCGGATGCGTGACAACACGATCCGGAACGCGTTCCGGCCGGAGTTCCTGAACCGCCTCGACGGGATCATCCACTTCGACCCGCTGGGACGCGACGAGCTCGACGCGATCCTGACGGTCAAGCTGGACGCGCTCGAGCGCGACTGGCTCGACCGCTACCGGATCGGCTTCGAGCTGGGGCCGCGCATGCGCGAGCGGATCGTCGACGAGGCGGTCCGGTCGTTCGGGGCGGGCCGGTCGATCGAGCGCTCGCTCGAGCGCCAGGTCTACGACCGGCTCGCGGACGCGCTGCTCGACGACGGGTACGAGCCGACCGTGCGCTACCGGCTGGAGCTGGACGGCGACGCGCCGCGGCTCGAGCGGGTCACGGAGCCGGCCGCGTGACGGCGGTCGACGACGACCCGTTCGGCCGCGCTCCGTCGCCCTTCGTCGAGCCACTCGCCGGCTCGGTCGAGTCTGTCCCCACCGACGGCGGCATGGACGACGACGCCGACCGCCCCGGGCTGCTCTTCGCGTGGGAAACCCCGGACGGCAGCCGCGTGACGGCGATCCGGATTCCCGACAGCTACGGCAACGCGTCGGGGTTCGGCCGCTGGATCGAGTCTTCCCACCCGGGCCGCGCGCGCGAGTGGGCCATCAGGGGGGCTCGCCGGGCGCGACGCAAGCGGTCATGATGCGGGCGGCACATTCGTCGTCGCCGGGGGCGGCATCCTGACGCTCCGGCTTCCCGGCTGACGTGCGAGGCGCCACGGACGACGCGCGGAGCGACCCGACCTGATGGACGACGCCCTCGGCGATACCGCGACACGGCAACCCGACGCGATGGCGTTCGAGCCTTCGCCGGGCCGTCCCGCGCGGGCCGGCGCCTCCCGAGAAGCCACGCATCCCGTCGGCGGCGCGGCATCACGGGACGCGAACGCAGCCGGCGATCCGCTCGCGGACGACCCGTCACGCCGTCCGTCCGGCGTCGTTCCTACTGCTGATGACCGCACGATCGTCTCTCCCGACGGCGGCGAGGTCGATGCGCTCGTGGCTCGCGCGGCGCGGGGCGATGCCGGGGCGTTCGCCGTGCTGTACGACGAGTTCGCGCCACGGATGTACCGGTACGTGGCCTTCCGCGTCCGCGAGCCGGCCGATGCCGAGGACCTGGTGCAGCGGGTGTTCGTGAAGGTGATCGAAGCCCTTCCCCGCTACGAGCAGCGCGGCGCGCCGTTCTCGGCGTGGCTGTTCCGGCTCGCGCACAACGCCGTGATCGACTTCGCACGGACGGGCCGGAACCATGCGCCGCTCGACGTGGCGGCGGAGCTTCCCGCCGACGCCCCGGACCCCTCGGAGCTGGTTGCGCGGGCCGCAGACACGGCGCGCCTCGAGCACGCCCTGCGGTCGCTCACGCCGGACCAGCAGCAGGTCGTCGCGTGTCGCTTCTACGCCGGACTCTCGGTCGCCGAGACCGCCCGCGTGCTCGGACGTCGAGAGATCGCCGTGCGCTCGCTCCAGTTCCGGGCGCTGGCGGCGCTCAGGCGGTCGCTCGGCCTCGCGGCCGACAGCCCTCTCGACCGCCTGCCGTTCGAGGGGCTGGCACGATGACGGCGATGGGCGCCCTGCGCGATCGCATCAGCGCGGCGATGCGGCGGACGTCGTGGCGGCGGGCAGAAGCGGCAGAGCGGGGCGCGATGGCCCCCCTGCCGGCGGCTGGTCGGGGCGCCGATCGCACCGCCGCACCCGCGCGCGATGATGCCGACGAGCTCGCCGCCCTGATCGCGGCGCACGCCCGAGCCACGGCGTCTCCGGATGCCGACGCGCTCGCCCGGATGCGCGACGAGATCCTGCGGACGTTCATGGCCGCCGACGGCCAGCGGACGGCCGCGAGCTCCGGACGGACGCACCGCCCCCGCCCGCTCCGCCTGGCGGCGTTCCTCGCCGCCGCTGCGCTCGTGCTGCTGGGAGCAGGCGGCGTGCTCGCGGCCGCGGAACCCGGCGGCCCGCTCTACGGGGCACGCGTCGATCTCGAGGCGCTCGCGCTCCCGAAGGCCGCCACGCCCGCGTGGTACGACGCAGAGGCCGGGAGGCTCGGCGCCCGGATCAACGAGGTCGAGGCGGCGGCGCGCGCGGACAATCCGGTGGCGATGGAAGCCGCGGCCGGAGCATACGAAACGATCCTGGCCCAGACGGTCGATGTGGCCGGACCGGCCTCGAACCCGCGATCGATCCCGCCCGGGCTGCAGCGCGCCCTCGACCGGCACGAGGCCCTGCTGGCGGCGCTCATCCCGCGA